>JABDPN010000304.1 GCA_013042715.1 Flavobacteriaceae bacterium
CAGTAGAAGGCGTAGATTATATGGTTGTTGACAACAAAACATCTTTTAACTTTTCAGATGGAAATTTATCAGATTCTGTTTTTATAATGCCAATTGATGAAAATGAAGCTTCAGGTGATAAAACACTAACTTTTACACTTGGCTCTAGTCCTGTAGACATTGGTTATCCAGGACCAGACTCATTAAACGCACAAATGGTTTTAACTATTATCGATAATGATTGTCCTTACACATTACAAGAATTAGCTGATGCTACTTGGTCAGGTACAGACGATGCAGGTGGATCTGAAGGTCCAAACGATACACAAATTGTAATGTATTATGATGGATCTACATTTAGTATGGAAGGAATTGCATATGGTTGGTTGACAAACACTGGTTATTGGGATGAAGTTATAATTGACAGCTACTTAGTTGAAGTAGATTTCGATACTGTAACAAGTACGTTTACGATTGCTGAACAACCATTGTGTACAACAACATGGTTAGGGAATCCACAACCTGCTTACAGCATTGCTGCATCAGGAAGCTATGATTCGTGTGCTGAAACAATGACAATTAATTACGATCTTTATCAAGGTGGTTTATTAAGATCTTACACAGAAACTATAACAAAGTAATTGACTAAACTAAAAAAATATGAAAACAATTTATAAAATATTATCGTTGGTTTTGTTACTAACAGTTACAGTTTCATGTGACAGAGAAAAAGTAGACACTGTAGATTTACTTGATAGAGATAACACAATATTCTTTACAAGTAATTCAGGAATTATTTTAGTTGAAGAAGGCGCTCAAAATATTTTTGAAATAGTAGTTGGCACAACAGCTATTGCATCTTCAGATGTAAATTACACTGTTGATCTAGACCCTGCATCTACAGCTGCAGAAGGTGTTGATTATACATTTTTGAATATGAGTACAACCGTATCTAAGGGTAGTCTTGTATCAACTGTTAGATTGCAAGCTGATTTTGACAATGCGAGTGTAGATGGAAAAACAGTAATTTTAAATTTAAATTCATCTGATGCCATTGTTTCTAGTCAGAATCAATTTACCTTAGAGTTAATTAAGTTATGTCCAATAGAAGCTGATTTTACTGGAACGTATACACTTTCTACTCTAACTCCAGGTATTTTTGGTGTATCAACATTTTTGGATGGTTCTGTAAATATATCAGTAGGTGATACCGAAACTGATAGAGTACTTACAGCTTTCCCATATCCAGCATTTGGTGCATTTCCTGCAATGGATTTTACTTTCAGTTTAATTTGTAATAATGTTATTGTACCTTCTGGTCAAGCTACAGGTGTAGGTTGTGGAGGAGTTACTACATTTTTAGGGCCTTCTGACACATCTGGAACTTATAACGCAAGTGACGATTCAACATTTAATGTTATTTTCGTGGATGATGAAAATGGTTCTTCTTGTGGTACAGAAATCCCAGCAGAAATTCAATTAACTAAGAATTAATAATTAATTTATTAGTAATTAACTTTTAAAAAAGAGCTTTTTAATTAAAGCTCTTTTTTTTTATACATTTGAGTAAATGATAAAAGAAACCAAAATTTATGGAATAAGAGCGGTTATTGAGGCAATAAACTCAGGCAAAGATCTTGATAAAGTTTTTGTTCAAAAAGGGCTTAGAAGTGATCTATTTAAGGAATTAGAAACACTTTTAAGACATAACTCAATAAACATATCTTACGTTCCTGTTGAAAAACTCAATCGACTTACTCGAAATAATCATCAAGGTGTAGTAGCTTTAATATCGCCAGTAAAATTTCATGATTTAGACAGCTTGATATTAGATGTTTTTGAGTCAGGAAAGACACCTTTATTCTTATTACTAGACCAGATAACAGATGTTAGAAATTTTGGAGCCATCATAAGAACTGCAGAATGTACTGGAGTTAATGGTATTATTATTCAGAAAAAAGGAGGTGCTCCTATTAATGGCGATACCATAAAAACAAGTGCTGGAGCTGTTTTTAAAGTACCTATTTGTAAAGTCGATCACATTAAAGATGCTGTGTTCCACATGCAAGCTTCAGGTATTAGACTTATTGCTGCAACCGAAAAAACTGATAACACAATTTATGATGTGTCTTTTAAAGAGCCTTGTGCTATTATAATG
>JABDPN010000305.1 GCA_013042715.1 Flavobacteriaceae bacterium
CATGACAAGCAAAAGAGAAAAGGCAGAAACCATTTTTAATTGGGTTCAGGAAAATATTACTTATGTTGCTTTTGAAGATGGTTTAGGCGGTTTTATTCCTCGTGGTGCAGCTAGTGTGTGTGATAAACGTTATGGCGATTGTAAAGATATGGCTAACCTTCTCTATGAGATGCTAAATCATGTTAGTGTAGAAACTTATAGAACTTGGATTGGAAGCAGAAACAGACCGTATTCGTATTACGATGTGCCTACTCCTATTGTTGACAATCACATGATTTCTGCTACAGTTATAGAAAACGATACCATATTCCTAGATGCTACAGATAGTTTTGTGCCATTTGGTTATCCTAGTGCATTTACTCAAGGTAAAGAAGCACTAATTGGTATAGACGAATCAAACTTTAGTATTAAAAAAGTTCCTGTTCCTAGTCCAGAAAAAAGTATAACAGCTGTAAACACAGAAATTTTCTTAGAAAACCAGACCATAACAGTTAATGAAACACGAACGCTTTCAGGTTTTGAGAAAGTGGACTACCTTCAAAAATTTACCTACGAGAAAGATGATAAAACCGAAGAAGAATTTTTAAATACCACATTGGCATTAGGAAATAATAAAACAAAGTACAATAACATCACGCACAAGCATACAAACAATAAAGAAACGCCTTTAGAGTTATCGTATAACCTAAGTATAGATAATTATTCTAAAACGGTTGGTAACAAAACTTTTATCAATCTGAATATCGATCGTGTGTTGTCTAAAAGTAAAATAGATATTGAAGATAGAAAATACAGCAGAAAAATAGATTATAAGCATCAAAAGCAATATCAAACTGTATTTCATATTCCAGAAGGTTATACAGTTTCTAGCGTACCAAAAGAACGCACTTTTGAGCATGAAGATTATAGCTACACCATTTCGTATACCTTGGAAGACAATAAAGTCATTCAGAATAAAATTATAAGTATTAATACACTCAGCATCAAAAAAGAGCAATTTGAAAGTTGGAATGCCTTTATTAAAAGTTTAATAAAAGCATACAAGAAAAGTATAACCCTAGAAAAAATATCATGATAAAGAACATTGTAATTATCTTTTTATTTGCCACAAGCACAAGTTTTTCGCAATATTTTAAAACCTACGATTGGGATAAAACACCAGATTTGCACACACTTTCTGAAGCCGACATGAAGCAATCCTCTGTTGGAATTCTCAAAAAAATTATTGTTGAGTATAAACCTTCAGTTTTTGGAAATAACATAAAGCTTTTTGAAACCACACATACTATTACTAAGGTTAACGACGATAAAGGCATTAGCAGACACAATACTGTTTATATTCCAATGTATAATGTTAAAGACGTTATGGATATCAAAGCCAGAACCATTTCCAAAGATGGAAAAATAACAGAGCTTAATAAAGATAATATCAAGGAAGTTAAAAACGTAGAGGAATATGGTGACTTTAAAATATTTGCTATTGAAGGTGTTGAAAAAAACGCAGAAATAGAAATCCTATATACTGTTGAAAAAGAATACGACATGCAAGGTAGCGAATCCATACAAAGCGATTACCTAATTAAAAACGCTGAGTTCATGTTTGTTTATGGTGAACTAAATGGAAAAATAAAAGTTTACAGAACAGAACAAACTTTTGGTGAATCCTATGCTGACGGTCGTTATGCTAAGGTTTTAAAACTTGAAAATATTCCTGCTATGATTGAAGAGGAATACGCAACAACAAATGCCAACAAAATTGAAGTTGTATACCAATGTTTTGCAAAAGACCAAAACATTACTCAAGAGATGTTCTGGAATAATGTGGTTAATAATGTTGGTTCCAAAATGTTTCCTGAGAAATACTCAGACATTGTGAAAAATGATATTTCAACACTGCTAAAAGGACAAAACAACCTAAACCGTTATCAGATTATCAATCTTATTGACGATTTTATAAAAACCAATTATTCAGTTGTTCAAAACAATAATCCTGAGCTTTCAGATATTGATTATATCCTTAAAAACAGAGTCGCTAGCGATTATGGTATTTTACAAACTTATACACAGTATTTAACTGCTTTAGAAATAGAATACGAAATTGTTATTACAGCAAACCGCTTTACGCATAAGTTCGATCCAGATTTCTTTAATCCTAATGCCTTACGTGAGTTTTTAATCTTTATACCAGACGAAGCTAAGTACATTGCTCCTGATAGAATTGAATACAGGTTTGGTGAAGCACCTTTTAATATATTAGGTAATTACGGCTTATATATTACTAATACTCTTGAATATTACTTTAGCAAAATTGTACAGAACGAACCACTTTACAGTCGAGTTATTCGTACTACAGACATTAGTTTTGACGACGACTTAGAACGTGTAACCTTAGACCAAAGACAAAAATACACAGGACATTGGTCGGTTACAAACAGAGCTGTTTTAAACTTCTCTGGTGAACAAGATATCAAGGAATTCGAAGATTATTTAACTAGTTCTGGAATTGAAGATAAAGTGGTTGAATCTTTTGAAACCATAAATCCTGAGCTTTTACAGATGGAATACAACAAACCGTTTATTACAAAATCTGTAATTGTTTCAGAATCATTGCTTGAAGAAGCGGGAGACAGTTATTTGTTCCAGATAGGAAAAGTTATTGGTACACAGAGCGAGTTGTACCAAGAAACAGAACGCGTAAATCCTATTGAAATGACCTATCCCAACCAATACGATTATACCATTACAGTAAATATTCCTGATGGTTATAACGTTGAAGGTTTAGAGTCCTTAAAGATTAACGAAGCATATCAGGATGTTAACAACGTTAAAACGGCAAAGTTTGAATCAGATTATGTATTGGAAGGTAATACACTTACAATTACCATTCAGGAGTTTTATAAAACACATGAGTTCGATTTACACAAATACGAAGAATTTCGTGCTGTAATTAATGCTGCTTCAGATTTTAATAAAGCTGTAATCTTATTAAGCGAAACCGAGTAACATATCACTCAAAACCTTTAAATTTATAGCAAATTATTCAGGAATTTTGAAGAACATCATCACATGAAAAAAGCAATATTTATTCTCGCAATACTAATCTTAAACGCTACACTAATAAGTTGCAGTACTAATAGTGATGATTCTAACGATCCCATAGCAACAGATTTATCTGTAACATCTTCTGTAAATTATATCTTATGGACTGACAACGCAGATTTAACACAAAAACTGAATAATGCATTAAACTATAATTATGGAGCTGCAATGATTTCTGAAGTAGATAAGCAGTTAATCTTTAATTCAGACTCTACGCAAGTCACAGCAACTATAAGTTTTAAAACAGCATATGAAAGCAAATATATAGATACCAACGCGACAAACAATTCGGTTAGTATTACTCTTGAAAAAGAAATCGAATCTGAAGCTGTTGTATTAAGTGCTGATGGTCCTGGAGATACTTACGAACTCATTACTTCTGTTTTAGCTCCGGGTTCTAATCCTGTTGAAGTTCCAGATTGTAATCTTCCAGCTTTTGGAAGACATATAGATGAAATTTTTGATAATGATTTAAACACAAACGTCTTTCGTTTTTTCATTCATGTAACACCTGATAACGATAGATGCATCAATTTTGACAGACAACGTAACGAGATTAAAACTTACGATCAATCACCAGATAATTTACTAGGCATAGAAAATGAAACCGTTCAATATAAGTGGAAATTTAAACTGGAAGACGGATTTCAATCGTCACCTAATTTTACGCACATACATCAGTTAAAATCTGTTGGTGGTGATTTCGAGAGTATGCCAATGTACACCTTAACGACACGAAAAGGTAGTCCAGACAGACTGGAGTTACGCTATGCAGAAACCGATTCTCAAATAACCTTAACTCAAACAGATTTAGCACCTTTAATTGGTACTTGGTTAGAAGTAACCGAAACC
>JABDPN010000317.1 GCA_013042715.1 Flavobacteriaceae bacterium
AAGTAATGGGAAGAGATGCTGGTCATATAGCATTAAATGCAGGAATTGGAGCAGGAGCTGAAGAAATATTAATTCCTGAAGAAGATATGGGAATTGATAGATTACTTATTACTCTCGAAAAAAGTAGACGTTCTGGAAAAACTTCTAGTTTAGTTGTTGTTGCAGAAGGAGATAAAACAGGTGCTAATGTATTTGAACTTGCCAAATATGTAGAAACAAACTTACCGCAATACAATGTAAGAGTTTCTGTGTTAGGGCACATGCAACGTGGTGGATCACCTAGCTGTTTCGATCGTGTTTTAGCTAGTAGAATGGGTGTTCATGCTGTAGAATTATTAATTGATGGAAAAACTAATTTAATGGTGGGACTTAAAAATGGCGAAATGACTACAACAGAATTAGAAAAAGCAATAAAAGAACATCATACAATAAATAATGAAATATTGAGAGTATCTGATATCATGTCAGTTTAATAAATAATATAAATAACAAATAAAATAATTTAAAATGTCAAATGTTAAAATAGGAATTAACGGTTTTGGACGAATAGGTAGAATCATGTTTAGAGAAGCTGTAAAGCGTCCAGGAGTAGAAGTTGTAGGTATTAATGATTTACTAGATGTAGATTATATTGCATACATGTTAAAATACGATTCAGTTCATGGTCGTTTTGATGGTACTGTAGAAGTTGTAGATGGAAATTTAGTTGTAAATGGAAACACTATAAGAATTACTGCAGAAAGAGACCCAAGAGATTTAAAATGGGATGAAATTGGAGTAGATGTAGTAGCAGAATGTACAGGAATTTTTAAAAACTTAGAAACTGCTAATTATCACATTGAAGCAGGAGCTAAAAAAGTTGCTATTTCTGCACCTTCTAATGATGCACCAATGTTTGTAATGGGAGTTAACCATAAGGACATTAAGCCAACAGATACAATCGTGTCTAATGCATCTTGTACAACTAACTGTTTAGCACCTATGGTTAAAGTTTTACATGACAATTTTGGAATTGTTGAAGGTTTAATGACAACTATACATGCTGCAACTGCAACACAATTAACTGTAGATGGTCCTTCTAGAAAAGACTGGAGAGGTGGAAGAAGTGCTTTAAATAACATTATACCTTCTTCAACTGGAGCTGCAAAAGCTGTAGGTAAAGTTATTCCAGAAATGAATGGAAAATTAACAGGAATGGCTTTCCGTGTACCAACTGCAGATGTTTCTGCTGTTGATTTAACAGTAAAATTAGAAAAAGATACATCTTACGAAGCTATTAAAGCTGCATTTAAAGATGCTGCAGATGGTGAATTAAAAGGTGTTTTGGGATATACTGACGAAGCTGTAGTTTCTCAAGATTTTGTTAGTGAAACTAACACAAGTACTTTTGACGCAGGAGCAGGAATTGAATTAAATTCTAAATTCTTTAAAGTTGTATCTTGGTACGATAATGAATATGGATATTCTTCTAAAATGGTAGATCTTATCCAGTACATTAACGAATTATAATAATTTAGTTTTTTTAAACTGAATTTATCATAAGCTGTTAGTGTAGTATCTATACTAACAGCTTATTTTTTATTATCAAAATTTCATCATTATGTTTTTTATAGTAGATAGTGGTTCAACAAAATGCGATTGGCTAGCTTTAGACGAAAAAGGAAATCCTTTATTTCCTAAAGAGCGAACTAAAGGAATGAATCCAGCAATTCTTACTAAAGAAGAATTGTATAAGATTATAAATGAAAACAAAACCATTTGTCAATACAAAGACGAAGCAACACATATTTTCTTTTATGGAGCAGGTTGTGGAACTGAAAAACCACGACTTATGCTTAAAGCGGTTTTAGAGGCTTTTTTCCCTAAAGCAAAAGTAGATGTAAAAGAAGACACTTATGCAGCAGTTTATGCTACAGTAGGATTAAGCCATAATCCTGCGGTTGTTTGTATTTTAGGAACTGGTTCTAACTGCAGTTATTATGATGGTGAATCTTTACATCAACGTGTGTTTTCTTTAGGATACACGCTTATGGATGATGCTTCTGGAAATTATTTTGGAAAACAATTAATTAGAGATTATTACTTTAACCACATGCCACACAATATTCGTGTGTCTTTTGAAGAGAAATATAATATGGAATCAGACCATATTAAATTCAATCTTTACAAACAACCAAATCCAAATGCTTATTTAGCAAAATTTGCTGAGTTTATGTTTTTGAATAAAGAATCAGACTACATTCAAAAACTAATAAAAGATGGTGTCAGATTGTTTGCAAAAAACATGATTTTTCAGTTTAAAGAAGAACTTAAATCAGTTCCTGTTCATTTTGCTGGATCAATTGCATATTTCAGTCAAGATGAAATTAAATCTGTTGCAGAAGAAATGGGCTTTAAAGTTGGTGTTTTTGAAAGACGACCAATAGAAGGTTTAGTAAGTTATCATGCACATACTTTAAAACAATCCAACTAGTTATTTCTTCTTATTAAAAGTTTGGTTTTCTTGTTCGGCAACTCTTATAAATGTAGTTCGTTTGGTGAGTTCCTTTAATCGTTGAGCACCAACATAAGTACAGGAACTTCGTAAACCTCCAAGTACATCTTGTAAAGTACTTTCTACTTCACCTCTGTAAGGTACTTCTACAGTTTTTCCCTCACTAGCTCTATATTCAGCAACACCACCAACATATTTTTCCATGGCTGTTTGCGAGCTCATACCATAAAATACTTTATAAGGTAAACCATTCTGTTCAATTATCTCGCCACCACTTTCGTCATGACCAGCAAGCATACCTCCAAGCATAACAAAATCTGCTCCAGCACCAAATGCTTTTGCAACATCTCCAGGAGACGTGCAACCTCCATCACTAATTATTTGACCACCTAATCCATGTGCAGCATCTGCACATTCAATAATAGCAGATAATTGCGGATATCCAACTCCAGTTTTTACTCGGGTTGTACAGACACTTCCTGGTCCAATTCCAACTTTTACAATATCTGCTCCAGATAGTAATAATTCTTCAACCATTTCTCCTGTAACAACATTTCCAGCAATAATGACTTTATCTGGATAATCTCTTCTTGTATTTTTAACAAATTCTACAAAATGTTCAGAGTATCCATTTGCAACATCTATACAAATATATTTGTATTGTGGATGTTGATTAAATGTTGCTTTAAGTTTTTCGGCATCTTTACTTCCAGTTCCTGTACTGATAGCAATATAATCTTCAATACCTTTTGGCGCACGTTCTGTAAAAACTTCCCATTGCTTTAAACTGTAATGCTTATGGATGGTTGTAAAAAGGTAGTGTCTAGATAATGCAACAGCCATTTCAAACGTACCGACATTGTCCATGTTTGCTGCCATTATTGGAATGCCTTTCCAAATATGTGGGCTATGCAAAAATTTAAACTCACGATCTAAATTTACTTGAGACCTACTTTTTAGTGTAGATCGTTTAGGTCTAATCATGACATCTTTAAAGCCTAATTTAATATCATATTCTATACGCATAGCTCAGTTTATATTTAGAATATAAAAGTAGAAATAAAACCTGAAACATTGTTCTTAATTTATCAACAAGTAATTTATAATTGTGTTAATTTTAATAAATACTAATATTGATACATAATTTAAAATTATTAAAGAAATATTTGATTGTGAGTACTCTTTTTTTTGTAATTACTTAGCAGCAATCATACTTATTTCAATATTTACATTTTTAGGTAAACATGCAACTTGTACTGTTTCTCTTGCAGGAGCATTAGCTTCTTTAAAATACGTAGTGTAAACTTCGTTAATTTCAGAAAAATTGTTCATGTCACTAATAAATATGGAAGTTTTAATAACATTATCAAGAGTCATATTAGCGGCATTCAAAACAGCCTTAAGGTTTTCCATAACTTGTTTGGTTTCAGATTTAATATTGTCTAAAACTAAATTCCCAGTATCAGGATTTATAGCTATTTGCCCAGATGTATAAAGTATATTATTGTTAAGAACAGCTTGATTGTAAGGTCCAATTGGAGTAGGAGCATGCTTGGAATTAATTATTTTTTTCATACTTATAATTGTTTATCTGCTTGTCTTCGTTTATCGTATTTTAAATCTTTTAGGATACTAGATTTTATACCAATAAAGAAATTCCAGGAACTTCTATCACTAAAGGGTATCC
>JABDPN010000061.1 GCA_013042715.1 Flavobacteriaceae bacterium
GTTTGGAGAGTTATCACAATGCAACACAACTACATAAATATGGTTTTGTTGAATTAACCAGAAGATTTAACGATGTGCTCATGCCAGAAATTGAGCTTGTAGATTTAAAGGATAAATACAAGCGAAAGCGCATGAAAGGTCATTTTAGCGATAGAATGATTGAAGAACTTACAGAAGCTTTAGAGAATAATAATCAGGCCATATTATTCCAAAACAGAAGAGGCTTTTCAACAATTGTAGAGTGTAAGACTTGTGGACATTCACCACAATGTCCAAGTTGTGATGTGAGTTTAACGTATCATCAGTACAAAAACGAATTACGTTGCCATTATTGTGGATACAAAATTGCAATGCAGCAAGCTTGTTTTGCTTGTGCAAGTGTTGAATTAGACTCTAAAGGCTTTGGAACAGAGCAGATAGAAGAAGAAGTAAAACAACTATTTCCAAAAGCAAAAGTTGGTAGAATGGATCTTGATACTACAAGAGGTAAGTATGCTTACGAAAAGATAATTTCAGAATTCGAACAACAAGAATTAGATGTTTTAGTTGGTACACAGATGTTAACTAAAGGATTGGATTTTAGAAATGTAAAACTTGTTGGTATTATGAATGCAGACAACATGCTAAACTTTCCAGATTTTAGAGCTCATGAACGTAGTTATCAACTCATGCAGCAAGTTTCTGGTAGAGCTGGACGAACAAAAGAACGCGGTAAGGTTTTAATTCAAACTTATAATCCTTTACACAAAATATTGCAACAGGTATCAGTAAACGATTACGAATCAATGTTTAAGGAACAGTTAGAAGATCGTTATAATTTTAAATACCCTCCAATTTACAGATTAATTAAAATAACTTTAAAACATCGTGATTATAATAAGGTTAATGATGGAGCAGATTGGTTTGCAAAATCTTTAAGAATAACATTTAAGAAACATGTTTTAGGGCCAGAATTCCCTCCTGTTTCCAGAATTAGAAATCAGTACCAAAAAAACATTTTAATTAAAATCCCAGAAAAGCAATCGTTAACCAAAACAAAAGAAGCTATACTTAAGATTAAGAACAGCTTCCTAAGTATTAAAGATTTTCGACCAATACGTGTTGTATTAAATGTCGATAATTATTAAATGTTAGTTAACGCATCAACTAATTGTGTTTTCTTATTTCTACTTAAAGGAATTTCTACAGATCCAACTTCAACATTTTTACTGTTAAATCGATCTATCTTATCAAGATTTACAATATAAGATTTGTGAATTCTTAAAAATTTACCTATTGGTAATTCTGCTTCAAAAGCTTTCATGGTTGATAATACAACAAGACTAGTTTCTTCAGTAACTACTTTTACATAATCACCTAAAGCTTCAATCCACTTAATATCTTTAACATACACTTTACGTTTTTTAAGATTACTTTTGACAAAAATGTGTTCACCATCAGTTTCGTCAAAATCTAGTTTTAATTTGTGTTGTTCTAGGGCTTTTTCTACAGCCACATTAAAACGCTCTCTGGTAATTGGTTTTTGTAAATAGTCTGTAGCATCGTAATTAAATGCTTTAAAGGCATATTCTGTTTTACCTGTTACAAAAATAATTTGGGGTTTATTATTTAGTACATCAAGTAGTTCAAAACCGTTTAATACAGGCATTTCAATATCTAAGAAGATAAGATCAACTTTGTGTGTGTTAAGTCCATTTTTGGTTTCTAGAGCACTGCTATACTCAGCAATTAAATTAAGAGAAGAGTGATTTTCAATTAACTTAACTATAGATAAGCGTTGGATAGCAGAATCATCTACAACGACACAGTTTAAAGTCATAACATTTCATTTTATAGGTTAAGGTATCGACAATATTACGATAAATTCCGTTAAAAACCAAAAAACATCGATAAAATGTATATTTTAACAAATTATTAACATAATTTAATAAGTTTGTAAAATGTATATAAAATTTGTTGTTTGAATTATTTTTAATGCCTATTTTTGCAGCCATTTTAAACATAAATAATAAAAAAATTATGAATCATTACGAAACTGTTTTCATCTTAAATCCCGTTTTATCTGATGTTCAGATA
>JABDPN010000008.1 GCA_013042715.1 Flavobacteriaceae bacterium
ATTTTTTATTAAAAAGTCAATACGTATAAATACGGTTTTTTGTTTATTCTCTTTACCTTTGCATTCTAATAACGTTGTATGAGTTTAAAACTATCAAAACCTATTTGTTTTTTCGATCTGGAAACCACGGGAATTAATATTACTACTGACAGAATTGTAGAGATTTCTATCTTAAAAGTATTTCCTAATGGTACAGAAGAAAGCAAAACATGGTTGGTGAATCCAGAAATGTCAATTCCACCAGAAGTGGTTGCTATTCATGGTATATCTAACGAAAAAGTAGCTAACGAACCTACTTTTAAAGAAATAGCCAAAGATGTTTATAATATGATTAAAGATGCAGATTTGGGAGGTTTTAATTCTAACCGTTTTGATATTCCATTACTTGCAGAGGAAATGTTACGTGCAGAAATCGATTTTGACATGAAAAATCGTGTAGCTGTAGATGTACAGACTATATTCCATAAAATGGAAAAACGTACACTTTCTGCAGCTTATAAATTCTATTGCGACAAAAACTTAGAAGATGCACATAGTGCTGAAGCAGATACTAATGCAACTTACGAAGTTTTAAAATCTCAAATAGAACGTTACGACGACTTAAAAAATGATGTAAAATTCTTAGCAGAATTTAGTACACAACGTAAATTTGCTGATTTTGCAGGTTTTATTTCTTATAATAAAGAAGGCGAAGAGTGTTTCGCTTTTGGAAAGCACAAAGGCAAAAAAGTAATCGAAGTATTAGAAAAAGAACCAGGATATTTTGGATGGTTGCTTAATGCAGATTTTCCAAGATATACCAAAAAGGTATTAACAGCTATTCAGCTTAAAAATAAGTTTAACGATAAATTATTTTAAATGAAGCTTATTTGTATTGGTAGAAACTATACCAAACATATAGAAGAATTAGAAAACGAAAAACCAAAAGAACCTGTTGTGTTTATTAAACCAGATACAGCAATTTTGTTAAAAAACCAACCGTTTTTTATTCCAGATTTTTCTAACGATTTACATCATGAGGTAGAAGTTTTGGTTAAAATTAATAAAGTTGGTAAACATATCTCCAAAAAATTTGCGAATAAGTATTATAACGAAATTGGACTTGGTATAGATTTTACAGCAAGAGATCTTCAAAAGCAATTAAAGGAGAAAGGGCTGCCTTGGGAAAAAGCGAAATCCTTTGATGGTGCTGCTGTAATTGGGAATTGGATGCAAAAATCAAAGTTACATGATTTGGACAATTTAAACTTTAAGTTGTTTAAAAATGATGAATGTGTTCAAACAGGAAATACAAGTCATATGTTATGGAAAATAGATGATTTAATCGAATATATCTCAAAATATTTTACTTTAAAGATAGGAGATGTTATATTTACAGGTACGCCAGCAGGTGTTGGTAAAGTAATTGCTAATGATATTTTGACAGGTTATTTAGAGGGTAATCAACTGTTTTCAATAAAAGTAAAATAATGGAAAAACATTATAATTTAATTAAAATAAGAGAACTGGCGGATAATGACCAGGACTTTATTAATACAATTGCATTAACGTTTTTGGAAGAAGTTCCAGAAGATGCTCGATTGTTAAAAATTGCGGTGGATAGTAAAGATTACCTAGCAGCTTATAGAACAGCTCATAAAATGAAACCAACTGTAGATCTTTTTGGTTTAGGAGTTTTAGACGACCTTATAGAAGTACAAGATTGGGGAAAATTAGAACAAAAAGACAAGGATGTTACAGCAACTTTGGATGTTGTTTTAGAAGCAATTGAAAAAGCTGCTAAAGAAATTTCAGAAGATTTTAGTTAATAATGTTTGCCGAAATAATTACCATTGGCGACGAGATTCTTATTGGACAGATAGTTGATACAAATTCAGCATTTATTTCCAGAGAACTTAACAAAATTGGTATCTTTGTTTACCAAATAACGTCTGTTCAAGACCAACGCGAACATATTTTAAAAGCACTTAAGGAAGCCGAAGAAAATGCAGATGTCATTATTCTAACAGGTGGTTTAGGTCCTACAAAAGACGATATTACAAAAAATACCATAGCAGAATATTTTAGCGATGTTTTAGTACAAGACCAATACGTTTTAAAAAATATCGAAAGAATTTGGAGAGATTACATAAAACTTCCACTATCTCAAGTCAATATCGATCAAGCTTTAATTCCTTCAAAAGCTGAAGCACTTATGAATATTCATGGAAGTGCTCCAGGGATGTGGATAGAGAGCAATAATAAAATTTTTATTTCGCTTCCTGGTGTTCCTTTTGAAATGAAAGACTTAATAACAAATCATGTTATACCAAAGTTACAAGCTCAATTTAAACTACCTTTTATAATACATAAGACTTTATTAACTCAAGGTTTAGGTGAAAGCGTGCTTGCGGAACGTATTACAGATTGGGAAGATGCTTTACCAACTTATGTTAAGTTAGCGTATTTACCAAACCTTGGACGCGTAAGATTACGCTTAACTGCAAAAGGAAATAATAAAGCTATACTAGAAAAGGAAATTACAAATCAAATAGAAACGCTATTGCCTTTAATTGATGATATTTTTGTTGGATACGAAGACGAAACAACAATAGAAGCAATCATTGGGAAACTATTAACCTCAAAGCACAAAACACTGGCAACTGCTGAAAGTTGTACAGGAGGAAAAATTGCAGAACGCATCACATCAATTTCTGGAGCTTCAGCATATTTTAAAGGAAGCATTGTTAGTTATGCTACTGAAGCAAAGGTTGATGTTTTAAATATCGAAAAGAAACTTATAGATAAATATTCTGTAGTAAGTAATGAGGTTGCAAAAGCTATGGCAACTCAGGCAAAGCAATTATTTAACACAGATTATGCCATAGCAACAACAGGAAATGCAGGACCAACAAAAGGCGATTCTGATGCAGAAGTAGGAACCGTTTGTATTGCAATTGCTACTCCTCAAGGTACTGTAGTAGAACAGTTTATGTTAGGAAACCATAGAATAAAGGTGATAAACAAAGCGGTAAATAAAGCCTTCGAACTACTTTATAAAGAAATTTTAAAAAATTGATAAAATAAAGTTTGTCTGCTTTAAAAGAATTTGTAAATTTGCACCTCGTTTAAAATAACAACATTTTTTAAAGTTTAAGATAATGTCAAGAGTTTGTGAACTTACAGGTAAGAAAGCGATGGTTGGAAATAACGTTTCGCACTCATTAAATAGAACAAAGCGTAAATTTAATGCAAACTTAATAAAGAAGCGTTTTTATATTCCAGAAGAAGATAAATGGGTAACTTTAAAAGTTTCTACACATGCATTAAAGACTATTAATAGAATTGGTATCTCAGCTGCTATTAAAGAAGCAAGAGCAAAAGGATTTTATAAATAGTATTCAAACTATTAAAGATTAAGTAAAATGGCAAAGAAAGGAAATAGAGTTCAGGTAATTTTAGAGTGTACAGAGCATAAAGCTTCTGGACAACCTGGAACATCAAGATATATTACAACAAAAAACAAAAAGAACACTCCTGATAGATTAGAGGTTAAGAAATTTAATCCAATCTTGAAGAAGATGACTGTTCATAAAGAAATTAAATAATTCGAGATTTTTAATAATCTCAGTTAACGCAGTTACACATGGCAAAGAAATCAGTAGCATCATTACAAACAGGATCTAAAAGATTAACTAAAGCTATAAAAATGGTTAAGTCACCAAAATCTGGTGCTTACATGTTTGTAGAATCAATCATGGCTCCTGAGCAAGTAAACGACTTTTTAAACAAAAAGTAAGACTTTCTTTTTTTAAGATATTTTAAAGCTGCTTTCCTAATGAAAGCGGCTTTTGTTTTATATTTACACAAGGTTTTCTGACATTTTTTCCGTATTTCATTAAAGGCAGGAAAATTGCAGTGACAAACTAGAATTAAATAAATTATATGAGTCTTTTTAAAAAAATATTTTCTTCAGATAAAAAAGAAACACTAGATAAAGGATTAGAAAAGTCTAAAACATCATTCTTTAATAAATTAAGTAAGGCTGTTGCAGGAAAATCTAAAGTAGACGATGAGGTTTTAGATAATCTTGAAGAAGTTCTAGTGACTAGTGATGTTGGAGTTGATACAACACTAAAAATTATAGAACGTATTGAAGAACGCGTTTCTAAAGACAAATACCTTGGAACAGAAGAATTAAACCAAATTTTAAGAGAAGAAATTGCAGGTTTATTATCTGAAACTAATATTGGTGAGGCAACAGAATTTACGATACCTCAAGACAAAAAACCGTTTGTTATTATGGTTGTAGGTGTTAATGGAGTTGGTAAAACAACAACTATTGGTAAATTGGCTTATCAGTTTAAAAAACAAGGACTAAAAGTAGTATTAGGAGCAGCAGATACTTTTAGAGCAGCTGCAATAGATCAATTACAAGTATGGGCAGATCGTGTTGATGTGCCTATTGTAAAGCAATCTATGGGAAGTGATCCAGCCTCTGTAGCTTTTGACACGTTACAAAGTGCAGTATCTACAGATGCAGATGTGGTAATTATCGATACTGCAGGACGTTTACATAATAAAGTAAACTTAATGAACGAGCTTACAAAAGTAAAACGTGTTATGCAGAAAGTGGTTGATCATGCTCCACACGAAGTGTTACTAATTTTAGATGGTTCTACAGGACAAAATGCTTTTGAGCAAGCCAAACAATTTACAGCAGCAACAGAAGTTAATGCTTTGGCGGTAACAAAACTTGATGGAACAGCAAAAGGTGGTGTAGTTATTGGTATTTCAGACCAATTCCAGATTCCAGTTAGATATATTGGAGTAGGAGAAGCTATAGAAGATTTACAAGTGTTTAATAAGTACGAGTTTGTCGATTCGTTCTTTAAATAAAAATATTATTATTACTTTAGAAAGCCTCAATATGTATTGAGGCTTTTTAATTTTAAAACCTTAAATAATGAAACGCACTCTTCTCTTTAGTTTAATTATCTTGATTATTTCATGTAAAAAAGAAAAGCAGGAACCTAGTACAGATGTAAGTGATATCTCCACAAAAGAATTTAGAGAATTTAAAGTAGAAGATTCTAATTATATCAATGTAGATGTCTTTTGGAAACCATTTGAAGAAGATTTGAAATCCTTTTCTGAGAATGAATACAATACTTTAAAACCTTTAATTTTTGAAAAAGATATTCCTACCATACAAAGTCACATTTTAAGTGGAAATCTTACTTACGAAGCTTTGGTGAAATTCTACTTATACAGAATTAAAAAATATGATAGAGCTAATAGTTTGTCTTTAAATTCTATAATTGCTCTTAATTCCAATATTATTTCTGAAGCTAAAGCTAAAGACACTGAGCTTAAAAATAAGGGTGTATCTCATAATTTTAAATATTCAGTTTATGGAATTCCAATTTTGCTTAAAGATAACATTAACTCAAAAGAAATTCCAACAACAGCTGGAGCAGCAGCTTTATTAAATAACTTAACTGACGATGCATTTATAGTAAAAAGATTAAAAGAAGAAGGCGCATTAATATTAGGAAAAGCCAATTTAAGTGAATGGGCTTATTTTTTCTGTGGTGATTGCCCAAGTGGTTATAGTGCAGTAGGAGGACAGACCTTTAATCCTTATGGGAGAAAAATATTCGATACTGGAGGATCTAGTTCTGGAAGCGCTGTTGCTGTAGCAGCAAATTTTTGTACGGCTGCAATAGGGAGTGAAACTTCTGGATCTATTTTATCACCTTCTAGTCAAAATTCATCTGTTGGATTAAAACCAACAATAGGCTTGGTAAGTAGAAGTGGTATTGTGCCTATTTCATCAACGCTTGATACAGCTGGACCAATTACTAAGTCTGTAATAGATAATG
>JABDPN010000062.1 GCA_013042715.1 Flavobacteriaceae bacterium
ATATATTAGAGATTATTAAAAATGTCAATAGCTAATTTGAAATCTAGATTTAGAATTGATTTTCCTGTAAATGAAGTTGGATCTAAAGATGCTGAAATTATATTACTAGTAGATCCTGCAAATTTTGTAAATATTCGTCAAAACAATTCTCCATTAGAAGAATCTATTTATAATTCATTAATTAGTCTATTAATAGATTCTAGAACTTTTTCTTCTGAAGAAGACATATTATCTAATATTAGAATCGTTCCTAGCTTAAAATTTACAGCAAAAGACCCACTTTCTAAAACACCAAAAGACAGAGAAATAACTGACGCAGATATTAAAGATCTTTCTATTATAACTAAAAAATCTTTACAAGAAGGTAAAAGTAAAGTAATTATAGCTTGCGGTTCAATTGCTGCTAAATTAATTACAGATTTTAAATATGAAACTTGGAAAGATGCAGAAAATGCTAAAGAACAAATAGATTTTAATGGTATACCAGTATTGTTTTTTAATTCAATAAAAAGTGTTTTTAAATTTACTCATGATGCTACAAAACGAAAAACCTTATCTAAATTAAATGGTAAAATATTACAAGCAAAAAGCTTATGTAAAGGTATAGATCCAAATGATGTATTTAAAAATCTAAATTATGAAAGATTAGATGCATTTGACCCTAAAAATCTTAAAAAGTTATTTGATATCTTTTTAGGTCATTCTAAAGTTGTTTTAGATTATGAAACATCTGGGCTTAATACTTACATTGAAGGATTTCATTTAGCCGGTATTGGGCTAAGTTCTATGGACAGAACAAAAGCTGTATATATAAGATTTTATGATTTATTTAGAAGAGCATCTTCACAAAATCCTATTCCAGAAGAATCCTTAATGATTATTAGAGAATTCTTTAAAACTAGGGATTTTGTAGTTTTTAATAAACAATATGAATGTGCTGTTACGATATCTCCAGTTTCTGGAATTAATTTAAATATAAAAAATACAGAAGATGTCTTGATGTGGTTAAGATGTCTATCAGCTTCTTCTTCTCTTAAAGATGCTTGTGTAAATAGGTTAGGAGTAGAAAAATGGAATGATGGAGTTACAGAATGGGTAAATGCATTCAATGAAATTATTAAATTAGAAAAACCAACTAAAACAATGAAAGGGCAAAGGAAAGAAATCGAATGGCTTATGGCTGTTGATAAAGGATTATTTGATATAGAAGAGTATTTTAAAGATCAATTTTATTTAGAAGTTCACAAAGAATTAAAACGTGTCATTAAGAAAACTTCTAAAAATCTTAGCAAAAATCTTAATGCAAGAGACTTCACTTATATAACCACTCTAGCGACTTCAAAGGAATTAGATATATTAGATTCTGATAAATATAAAAATTTTATTGAAGAGAATAGTGAACATCTTAGTTATTTAGACTATGATAAAGATGGAAAAAAACTCTTTACTAAAAAGAAAGATATCAAATTAATAGAAGAAATTAAAAAAATAAAAAGTATATGTGAACAGTACTTCGAAGAAGATAAAGTTCATGAGCTTTCTATACTGCTAAAACACTTTTTATATGAAAAATTAGAGAATCATGAGAACTCTGATTCTGTGTCTTATTCAGAAGTTCCAATTGAAATTATGGAACCTTATTGTATTGCAGACTGTAAATTTACTGCAATGTTATATTATAATGTTAAACAAGAATTAGAAGAAAAAAACCTATTAAAAGCAGCAGAAGTATATAATCGTCAAGGATATTTAGGTTATATTTTAGCTAGAAATGGCATTGCATGGGATGATAAACTAGCTTCTTCATTAGAAGAAGAGTATTCTAAAATAAGAATAGAGTCATTAAGATCATTAATAACTCTTCCTAAAATGGCTACTGCTCTAAAATTAAATGATATAGCATTAATAAACGCAAAATCTACTACAAATCTTGCTGCTTTAAAAGCTATCCTTAACCCAAATTCTTCTTATAAATATGAAGGTGAAAAATATCATAAAAATAATAAATACAGAATGACAAAAGTCATAGGAACTCCTCGTTTCAAATTAGCTATGATGTTGTTCGAAGTTCAAGAGTATATAAATCAAGTTAATGACGATAATGTAGCACAAAAAGAATTTCCTACTTTTTTTCCACTTTATAAAAAAATTATCTCTTTAGAATCTACTGAAGATAAAATTAATTTTTTAGAAGAAGTACTAAAAAATGCAGATGAGTTTCTGAAAAAGCCATTTGTTGAGAATATGAAAGCAAATTCCCGAACTAAAGAAGTAGAATTGAAAGCTGCTCAAAGAAACTGGGAAATTCCTTCTTTATCTCAAGAATATACTTCAAAAATGTATTCTATCTTTAGTGATATTTTTGGAATAGATCCTAATGATGACAGTAATTGGCCTGAAGAATTTTTTGCACTATATTATTTTAAAGTGTTTAAAAAAGTAGAAAAATCTATTGGAACTTATTTAAATGGTTCTTTAGGTAGGTCTTCTGTTGAAATTGTTAACTATTCTGATCTAGAAAAAGAATGCCCACCTAGAATAGCTCAATACTCTGATAGACCTAAAAACGAAAATGAAGTATATATTAATAGAACAGGTTGGGGTGTTTGTACAGCTGGCACGAAAAGATGGCAAGCAGGACAGCATACTGTTCCAAAGTCCACAGAGTTAATGGATTTACGTTGTTCTCGATATAAAGATGGTATTAAATTACATTATGACTATTCTCAGGCGGAAGTCAGGGTTCTTGCTATTATGTCTGGAGATGAAAACCTTCTTCAAGCGTTTAAAGATGGTTTAGACATCCATTTATACAACGCAGCTCGAATGTGGAAAAAAGACCCAAAAGATGTAACGTCCACAGAACGTAGTATGGCAAAAGGAGTAACTTTTAGTCTTTTATATGGAGCTTCTGTTTCTGAATTTGCAAATAAATTTACCAATGGAAACTATGATGCTGCTAAGAAGATTATTAATAGTTTCTTTGCAAGTTATCCTAAAGTGGAAGAGTTTATAAAAGAAAGCCATAGATTAGGAACTTTTACTGGAACAGTTCCAACTGTATTTGGAGATCCACTTTATGTAGATATGCCAGACTGGGTATTTTCTTTAGATGATGAAACAAAGTTAGCATTAATAGAAAATCCATACAATCCAAGTATTAAAATTATCAATAAGAAAACTGATGATCAAGAAGAAAGAAAGCAACGTGCAAAATATTCTAAAGCTCTAAGAAATTGCCAAAACTATAGAATTCAGTCATCTTCTTCTACTTTAGCAGGACTAGGTATGGAAGAATTACAATCAAAAATAGAAGAGTTTAATTTATCTACAAAATTAGAATGCTTTACTCATGACTCTTGTGACGCAGACTTAAGAATAAAAGATTTAATACGAACAATGGAATTAGTAAAATCTACTTCTGTTGATTATCTATTAGAGCAATATAACATCCCCATGAAAATAGATATGGGAATAGGAGTCAGTAACAATAAAATAGTAGAGCTATCAGATATAAATATTAATGATAATGTTATAAAAGCTGAGTTTGAAGGTACTCAAGAGTCTCTAACTTTATTAAAAAATAAAATAGAAAACAATAATGGTAAGTTAGAATACAGCATTGAAGAGTCTAAGGAATCTATAATCTCTATTAAAGATTTGTTTTTAACTACTAATGCTTATGCTCAATCTATGGGTAAGCCATTTACTAATTTAAAAGGGGAATTGAAAATTGCAATCTAATAGAAGAACTTCAAGAAAGAGGTTATGATATAACTACATTAAAAATAACAATAAGAAAACACGATGAAAAAACTACTGAGTAAAGATTTAAAAAAATATAGAGATTTACAATGGAAAAAACAAAAAGGAATCTGTCCTATATGTGAAATTTATATAGAAAAAGAAGACATAGTACTAGATCATGATCATGGAGACGGTAACTGTCGTCAAGTTCTTCATCGGTCTTGTAATAGTTTTGAAGGTAAGATTAAAAAAGATTATACTAGATACGTCTCTGGAAAAGGGATATCATTTGTAAATGCTTTACAAAACACAGTTAAATATTTATTAAAAGACTATTCTAAAAATCCGATACATCCAACTGAATTAACTGAATTAGAAAAAGAGCTAAAACAAGTAAATAAGAGAATAAAAAGTTTACAAAGAGAATCAGTTATTATACAATATAAGGAACGAGCTAAAGAGCTTAGGTCATTAATTAAAGAAGAAAGAAAGAAAAACTCATGGCAACACAAAAAATAACAAAAGAAGTAAAGTGTACTATATTAATTTCATCTCCATTTATTCAAGAAAAGGTTTTTTATATTCCTAGAAAGCTTTTCTCAAGAAAAGACAAGTTAAAAAATCTAATCGAAAAGAAAATGAATGTAGATTTCTCTGATAATATAAATGTAGAGATTTTTGCAGAAAATGAAGATTTATATATTCAATTATAAGGTATTGTATGAGATTAGAAGGTAGTATTGCTCAGTTCTTACTCAATGATAAAATAAGAAGTAAACTAAAATCAGTTATTGAGCCTTGGATGTTTGAAACTGAAGTTTATCGAGCTTTCAGTATGGTTTTATTAAAAGAAGCATTTAATAAACCAGAAATAGATTTTAATATACTAAAGTTAGTAATTAAAGATAACTATTCCTCGTTACGAGAATCAGATTTCAATGAAATAGATAGACTTATCGATACTTTTAATGAAGTAAATGAAGATGAAATTAATATAGTAATTAATATCATCAGTGAGTTTGTAAAAAAGAAAACCTACACCAAAGGCCTCCAGTACATCGCTGAGGATAATGTAGAACTAGCTGATAAGTATATAACAAGAGCTTCTAATCTTAATCTGAAGGAACGGGAGTACACTAAGCTTTCAAATAAGAAGAAACTAGTAGATTTACTTGAACGTAAGTTCCCAAAAGATGGTAAGTATATTAAATCTAGTTTTGGCTTAATTAATAATAACTCAACTTTTAAAGGATACAGAAGAGGCGATTTAGTTCAAGTCGTTTCTCCAACTGGACGTGGAAAAACATCAATGATGTGTCAAGAAGCAGCTACTCTTGCTCATCAAGGATTTAATATTGGATATGCAATAATTGGTGATAACGAAGAAGATGATGTAGCACTAAAAACTTGTTCTTATTACTCTAAAATGCCACTCTGGGAAGTAGTAGAAGATTTCAATTCTTATATAGATGAATATAATGGTTACTTAGATAATATTACATCAATCACGTATCCAATGTATTCAATAAGTGTAAAAGAATTATTATCAGACTTTAAACATGTAAAAGAAAGAGAAGGATTAGATGTTTTATTTGTTGATTATGATCAAAATATAGCATCTGCACATGAAAGTATGTATGAGTCTGGAGGAGCTATTTATGGCGCTTTAAAAGCGTTTGCTCAAGTAGAAGATTGTGTAGTTATTGTTGCTTCTCAACCGAAAATATCAGCTTGGAATCAAGAACTTATTGGTGTAGAAGCAGCAAATGAATCTAGTAAAAAACAAGCAAATATAGACATGATGGTTACTTTTAATTGGAACCAAGAATGTAATAAAGTTGGAATTATGCATCTAGCTAAAATAAGAAGAGGCAACACTGGAGTTACTTCTAAAATTAAATTCAATCTTCATGTTTCAGAATTAAAAGAAATAACTCAGCAAGAGTATGATTATATTAAAGATAATAATGAAAAGAAAGTAGAATTTACTGACAAAGAACTAGCATTCGAGGATTGAAATGATTAATGAATTTATTAGTTCATTAGATGAACATATTCAAAATATAGTAAAATGTTCTAAAGTGAATAGAGTTACTGCAGAACAGGTGATTAATACACAAATTGCACTTATTTTCAGTGATTTAGCAGTAAAGAGTGAAAGTGAATTCTTTTTAGGAAAGATTACTTATAAAAACAATAAATTAAACTTCACCCCAAATGACAGAGTATCGGATCTTTTAGAGGGTAAAATTGATCCTTCTGTTATATTAAAAGAGATATTTGAAAATGTCTAAACATAATGTAAAATCTGACCTGTCTCTAAGAGAAAAATCAGATTATGTAACTAATTTAATAAATACTAAAAAAGGCTTAGATAACGATGACACTTTAGCCTATAAGTATATTTATGATATTACTAAGTATTTAGTTTATAGAAAATTTAAAACTATAACATGCTCTTCTGATATTCCAAAAGACGTTGTTCAAACTGTAGTTTTTAATACTTTTCATAATATCTCTAAAGAATATAAAAGAAAAGAAGACCTAAAGATTGATTCTATATTTTCTTATTTGGCTAGAGTACTAGTTGGTGAAGTATCTAAATTAAATAGAAGTCAATACAAAGGCAAAATACACGATAATTTAGTCCACACTTCTGATTTAAACGATGAGTTTGATATGATAACTCATCCAGTCTTTGAAATTGAAGCATATTTAAATATATTAAAGAATTTGAAAATAATTATAGATGACACTTACTATAATTTAAATGTGTATCCTTTAGTTGTAGAACATAGATTTCTTTTATTTTTTCCATTATTATTATCTATAGCTAGAGAAGATAAGAGACTAATTAATCAATTCAAGAAAAGAATTAGAGTAGCGCTAAAAGATATTTATCAAAAAGTTGGAACTCCATCAGAAAAAATGAAATGAAACAATCAGATATTAAAAAACTATTCAAAAATGATGAAGCACTATTTTTTATAGCTATGGCAATGTTTAGTAAAGAAAAAAATACTGTGCTTCCTGAGCTTATCTTTACATTAGATCAATCGGACATTTTTAAATTAATTACTATTTTTGGTGGAGAAACTATCTATATTCCAAAACCAAAAGAGTTGACTTTTTATTTAAACTGCGCGATTGCATCATATTATTACATCTCTCAAGAATATAGATGGTGTAAAATTCAAGAATTAATGAAATTAAGTACTAGAGACTTAAATAAAATAAGAGAAAAAGTTAAAAGCTGGACAAAGTCTTGTAATAAAAATGAGTTAGAAATCCTTAAAAAACTAAAAAATTCACTTGGAGATATACAGGCTCAGTTATGACAGAGGAAAACAACAACAACTACTTACAAGTAGCTGAATTAATGAAAAAAGATTTAGCTAAATTAGAAACTTATGAAACAAGAAAGGAAATTACTGATTTCTTAAAAGACCAATTCGTAGCAAAACGTTTAGAAACTTCTTCTAAACAAGAGAAATTAAGAGAAATTACTCTTAATAAACTTATAGAAAGAATAGAAGATGGAACTATTCCAGTCGTTACTTTATTAAAAATTCTAGAAGTCACAAATAAAGGTGGTGAATTAGATTTTGGCAGCTTATTAGGAGGTGGAGGAAAAGGAATAAATCTACAAATTAATAATAACCAACAAAATAATTCAGAATCTAATCAACCTGCTCCAGTTATAGATGCAACTGCTACTTCTTCTAGTCCAGTAAAGGACTTAGGATTCATGTTAGAAGCAATGCAAACTATTTCTAGTGAAATCCCAGTAGATAAAGCTAGAGAGATGAAAGAAATTATAGATGTGAAGAAAATAGAAGATGATAAGTGATGTTAAAAAACAATTAGGAATTTCTGAAGAACAATTAGAGAAACTATATAACCATAAAGACTTTAATGTAATAATTAAGTCGCTAGAAGAATCTCATCCTAGATTTAAAGATCTTCCAGAAGAAATGAAGAAGCTCGCTATGGCTATGTTTCTTCAGGGGGATACCAATAAGATATCTGGATTATGGAAGTTTTTCTATAAAAGACCAATTCCTACTATAGAAGAATTTCTTACTCCAGAATATATAGGTTCAGACGCAGCTTTTTATCAAGAATGGTCTCCTTGGTACTCAGATTTAAAAAATGTTTTTGCTCCAGACTCTATGGTACACGAGTTTTGTCTCACGGGGGCGATAGGGACCGCTAAAACCTCAGTTTCTAATATTGCACACTTTTATAATCTATATAGAATAACTTCTTTAAGACATCCTCAATTAGCTCTGGGCACAGGGGAAAGCAAACCTATGTGTCTTATGCTTTTAACTGTAAGTAAGTTAAAGGCTTCAGAAACTATGCAAAGTATGAAGACCTTATTAAAAAGCTGTCAATACTTCGTACAAGTTAAAAATGAAAATGAATTTGAGCAATATACCACAGATGAATTCTGTATGTATGTTCCATATTATATTCATAAAGTTGAAGGCTTTGAAAGAATAAGCTTTCCAAATAATGTCTATATAGGTAATGGTTCTAATCTCAGTCATACGATTGGGTCTGATTTATTTGGAGCAGTATTAGATGAGGCTGAGTTTAAAGGAGGTCCAAACGCAGCAAATAAAGCTTATGATTTATATACCGAATTACTTTCTCGGGTAACTAGTCGATTTATAGACACTAAATATAAACTAGTTACTTTAGTCTCTTCTGTTAAACATGAAACAGGTGTAATTGCTAAGCATATAGAAGATTTAAAACACAAAGGAGAGCGGGCATATTTAAGTAAATACGCAATTTGGGATACTAAAGACCAGTACAGAGGTGCATTTGAAAAATACGGATATTTTTATGTGCTTAGAGGAACAATGTCTCATCCATCTAGAATGCTTGAACAAGAAAAGGAATTAATAGATGCTGGTCAATATGAAATTGCAGAAAACTGTAAAATAGTAAAAGTTCCAGCTCACCCTATATTATTAGCTGATTTTAGAGCAAATCCAGATAGAGCATTAAAAGAAAAAGCAGGAGAAATGACTTCTGGTGGAGAAAGACCATTTGATGACACTTCTCAATTAGAAGACTTATATCTATGTAATGAATTACATTTAATTGCAAAAATATTTCAAAAAGAAACTTTATTTGAACAACTCCCAAAAGATGTTTTATTTAGAAAGACACCTGAAGGATTAAAATTAAAAAGATTTCCAAATGCTAAAAGAGTTATTCATTTAGATTTAGGTGATACTGGAGAAGCTGGCATTGGAATGTGTCATAAAGAAATAAAATCTGATGGAACTATAATGTATGTATTTGATTTTATAGCAAAAATAACATCTTCTACTCGCATTTCACAAACATTAATTGAAGAATTTTTAGTTGATTTAAAAGAAATAGCAAATGTCAATATAGATTTATTAACTGCTGACCAATATCAATCCACTTATATGAGAGAACGACTAGAGCATTTACATAAAGTAGCTAAAAGAGTAGAAAAACTCCCAATGGGAGGAAAAACTAATATAGAACCATTTCTAACAAGTGCAAGTCTTATAGCAGAAGGATCAGTGAAAGTAGGAGCTTGTACCGAGTTAAAAGAACAATTAAAAGGAGTTTATATAGAAAATGATAACCTTCAATATGATACTCCTAGAAAAGACATGGTTGATGCGTTTATTGGTTCTCTCTATGGGTGTTTAAATAACTCTAAAGATATTCCAACAAGTCTTTATGATTCTTATAAAGAGCTTAATAATAACTTAAAATTAGCATCTTTACCTGGAATTAAAAAAATATAACATCATAATTTACATATACTTTTAAAAGTTTTTAGTGTAACATTTCGTTTTATTTCAGTTGAAATTATACTATGTACTTTAATTAAATTTGAGTTAATTGAGTAAGATTTTGAAAAAGGTATTAAATGGTTAGGTTGTGTCTGAGCTTTTATCCGAACTTGATCTTTTTCGTTAAACATTTTTAACCTCGTGAACTTTAACCGAAACTTCCCACTGAACTTGGCCCGAAACTTGATCCCAAACTTGCTCCCAAGCTTGATACTGAACTTTATGCCAAGCTTGATTATGAGCTTTAACATAAACTTGATTCCGAACTTTAACCGAAACTTGATCTTCTTTATTAAACATTATTTCCACCATTTTGGAATATTATTTAGTTTATCCCATTTTGCAAATCTAGCTTTATCCATTTTATAATACATATGATAGCTTTTAACAGCTGATTCACATTTATACTCTTCTGGCATAGCAAGAGCAAACCGTGTTAATGATTTTATTGGTATATTTTTTGGAGTAGTTTTTAATATATCACGTAATTTAGTATCAGATTTATGAACTTTACCATAGCGTTTTGTGTATTCATTACATAATGTAACAAAATGTAAGTAATGCCAATTGTAATTCTCTATAGACTCACAAGTCCAGAGTGTACACGGGTGTTTAACATGAGCTGCTTTATATAATATATCATCAAGAGTAGGATGTTCCCAGTACTTAACCTTACGTTGATTCTTGATTATATAAGTCAACTGACCATCAATAAGTCTATGAGCAGTAGATAACATTTGTGCAGATTCTAAAGTCATCTTAACTATGTGTTTATCACAAAGCATTTGAGCAGCAATAACTGGATCAGTGTCAACTACAAATATATTCATTTTAAATATCCTGAGCTTCCATTAATATCTAAATTTTCAATCGCATCTGTGTCTATATAAGGACATGTAAATGGAATTTTATTATAATAAATCTCTTCAATTATATATTTTGGAGTTTTAGATGTAAACTCTGATTTACTATTCTTATACCCATTGCAAACTCCCTTACAAAAAGCATCATTATCTTTAAATCTAGAATAATTAAGCTTAATATTATTCTTTAAAAGAATAAGACCGACTTTATATCCATAATTATAACTCTGAATTTTAAGATTTAAAGTATCTTCATTACTTACTTCTTTTTTAAAGAATTCTTTAAAAAAAGATAACATAAGTAAATTCCTCTATGTGTGTTTATCATCTTATAATCTAATTATAACTCATATCTTAATAAAGTACAATAGAGAATTGTAACAAGATGTTAATTTAACATTTTATTACATTTTTATATTTTACATTTTTTATTTTTTAAAATACTATTTTACTACGATTAAAAACTAAAGGAGAGAAGCTATGTATACATTTCAATGTTCACGACGTACTATAGATATAGAAGATCCTAGAAAATGGAACCAACTATGTGGAGATGAATTTTCTGAAATCTTATGTGAAGATAAAAATTATGCAAGATGGTTATCAGAAAGAAATATAAAATCAATGTCAGGATTTGATATAGCTACTGTATTATCAGTTCATCCTGACTTATTATGGACCTTTCATGATAGAATAATGACTACAAATTGTATGAAATCTAATGATTGGGAGTATTTATTAAAGTATCAACCTCAATTTAGTTTTTTGAGTAATATTAAAAAGGTGAAATAATTTAAATGTTTAACGAAGAAGATAAAGTTCACAATCAAGTTCAGTGGCAAGTTCGGAATCAAGTTCGGGATCAAGTTTGGAATCAAGTTTGGAGTCAAGTTTATAATAAAGTTCGGGATCAAGTTTACAATAAAGTTCAGAATCAAATTTGGGATCAAGTTTGGGATCAAGTTTGGGATCAAGTTTACGAGGCTATAGATGTTTAACAATTCGTAACAAATCTCTATTGTACTTTATTAAGATATGAGTTATAATTAGATTATAAGATACTTAATGAGGAGATAGAGAAAATGTATATAGTTAAAATTTCTCAAAACACCAATGTAATAAAAGAGAATGAAGATGAAGTTGTAGTATTTGAGACTTCTTCTTTTCAAGAAGCAAAACAACATATTTTAGATTCAAAAGATTACTTAAATAGTCTTATTTATTCTGATAAAAACACTATAGAAGGAATTACAGAAGATGGAAGATATCTTAAAATTGAAATTACAAAAATATAAATCAGTAAAAAGTGATTTTACTAAAAAAAGTCAATGAGATTCATAAAGAATTATCGAATAAATTTACGACCCGTACCCGTATTGAATTACAGAG
>JABDPN010000064.1 GCA_013042715.1 Flavobacteriaceae bacterium
GATTTGGATTCTATTATATATTTAATTGGAGTTCAGGAGCTTGGTCAAATACATCGAACTTATAAAAAAGACCATAAACTCGATTTAATGCATATTGCTATTTGTAAGGTGTTAGAGCCCTATGGTTTTTATGAATTCGATTTTGTAGATGATGATGGTTGGCCACATTATAAAGTATTAGCACAATTACCACATCTTAAGGCTGGTGAACAAAGTGTTTTAATGAAAGAGGCTATTGTTAACTATTTTATTGAAACCGAATATATCAATTAAGATTTTATAAATTTACAGCTTGAATTAAGGATATCATGATAGATAGGCTAAAAGAACTTATAGGAGAAGCAGAAGCATTTAAAGCACAATCTAAAGAAGAGGTTGAAGCATTTAGAATAAAATTCCTTGGTAAAAAAGGATTACTAAATCAGTATTTTGCTGAATTTAAAAACGTTCCTAACGAGTTAAAGAAAGAATTTGGACAAACTATTAATAAGCTTAAAACTTCTGCTCAAGAAAAAGTAGAGGCTTTAAAGCAAGAGCTTGAAAACAATGAACAAGACAAAGGGCATCATGACGATTTATCGCGTCCTGGAGAACCAATAGAAATAGGGTCTCGTCATCCTATTTCAATAGTGAAAAATCAAATTATAGATATCTTTTCTAGAATTGGCTTTAATGTAAGCGAGGGTCCAGAGATAGAAGACGATTGGCATAATTTTACAGCTTTAAATCTTCCAGAATATCATCCAGCAAGAGATATGCAGGATACATTCTTTATTCAAACCAATCCAGATATTTTATTACGTACACATACAAGTTCTGTACAAGTACGTTATATGGAAAATAACAAACCTCCAATTAGAACCATTTCTCCTGGAAGAGTATACAGAAATGAAGCGATTTCTGCACGCTCACATTGCTTCTTCCATCAAGTAGAAGGACTATACATTGATAAAAACGTAAGTTTTGCAGATTTAAAGCAAACCTTACAATATTTCACAACAGAGATGTTTGGAAAATCTAAAATTAGATTACGTCCATCGTACTTTCCGTTTACAGAGCCAAGTGCAGAGGTAGATGTATATTGGGGACTTGAATCTGAAATTGATTACAGAATTACCAAAGGAACTGGTTGGTTAGAGATAATGGGTTGCGGAATGGTAGATCCAAACGTTCTTGAAAACTGTGGAATAAATTCTGAAACTTATTCTGGTTTTGCTTTTGGAATGGGAATAGATAGAATTGCCATGTTATTACATCAAATAGGTGATATTCGTGTTTTAAGCGAAAATGATGTCAGATTTTTAGAACAATTTAAATCTGCTTTATAAATTAATCTTTTAAAGGCTGTTTCAATATTTTTTCAGGATCTTCTCCAATTTCTATAACTGAAGAATCATAAACTGTAATCGTCGAACTTATAAAGTCTTCTTCATTAGCTTTATAAATATTATCAACATATTTTTGGGGATTTCTGTCTATATAAGGAAACCAAGTACTATGTATTTGAATCATTATACGATGATTTTTTTTAAATGTATGTAAAATATCCTGCAAAGGAATATTAACGGCTTCAATTTTATTAGGTGTAAAAGGTTCTGGGTGCTCAAAATTATTTCTAAATCTTCCTCTAAATACTTCAGATCTGACCAGTTGCTGATATCCACCCATTATGATATTTTTTGGGTTATGTTCATATTCAGGGTGATTATTAGGATATACATCAATTAGCTTTATAATAAAATCAGCGTCAGTTCCAGTCATTGATACGTTAAGTTTTGCCAAAAGTTCACCTGCCAGAATAATATCTTCTTCTAGGACATCAGATTCAAAAGTTAATACATCTGGGCGTTTTGAAGCATGTCGCTGATCATCTGTCATAAAACGTCTAGGAGTAAACGTTAATCCTTCAGTTTGTGAGGTATATGGCACCGGGTTTTTAGGATCACTTGTATAGCTAAAGCTAGCATTATTATTTAATTGAGTATTAATTCCTAATCTACCATTTTTACCAAAGTATAATTTTATTTGTGGAATATGCTTAGGAGGCCATTCTTTAAAAGTTTCCCATTGCTTTACTCCAGTGTCAAACATCAATGCTTCAGCAAATTTTGTATTGCCTTCACCTTTTAAATAATGTGCAAAAAACTTACGTTCAACATCTCTCTGGTAATAAGTAGAGATACTATCACCAAAGTAAATATGATTTTGTATGGTTTTGCCACGTTCTCTAGCCCAACCTCCATGTTCCCATGGTCCCATAACAATAGTGTTTTTTGCATTAGGACTTGTTTTTTCTATAGTCTTATATATATTTAGCGGTCCATATAAATCTTCAGCGTCAAACCAGCCTCCAACTGTCATTACAGCGTGATTTATGTTTTTTAAATGGGGTAATAGATTGCGTTTTTGCCAAAATTCATCATAATTAGGATGTTCTACAATCTGTTTCCAAAAGAAATTATCATGATGATATTTTTCTGTAATATTTTTTAGCGGCCCTTGTTTTAAGTGAAAATCATAACCGTCTTTTGGCTTGTTTTTATAAAACCTATTGAGTTTATCTCCATACCATGATTGTTTGGTTAACGTATCTTTTTGATATCCAAAAACAGCAAATGCAGCAGTGTAAGATTGTAAAAATGCGCCTTGATGATGAAAGTCGTCAAAGAAGAAATCTGCTATTGGAGCTTGAGGAGATGAAGCTTTTAATGCTGGATGCGCATCAGGTAATGCAGCAGCTGTATAAAAACCAGGATATGAAATACCAAGCATTCCTACTTTTCCGTTATTATAATTTAATGTCTTTATAAGATAATCTATAGTATCATAAGTATCAGAGCTTTCGTCTATATCAGATGTATTGTATACATCATTTCCTGAAATATTAGGTGTCATATTATCAAAAACACCCTCTGACATATAACGACCTCTTACATCTTGAAATACAAAAATGTATTTATCTTTAACGAGATATTGTGAAGGATATCTAAATTTATAATTATCATTTCTTGAAGCATTATAACAGGTTCTATTTAGTAAAATAGGATAGGTTTTAGCAGTGTCTTTAGGTGTGTACACTAAGGTATATAACTTTATACCATCTCGCATTGCTATAAAATGTTCAGATTTTGTGTAATGCGTTTTTATATAAAGAGAATCTAAAGTTTGTGCACACAAGATAAAAGAGGAAGAGAAAAAAAATGTAAAAAGTAATGTTTTAAAACTCATTGTAGTGTTATTTTTGCAAAGGCTCTAAAGTAAGCATTTGAGGGAAAAGCAAAAAACATATTCAAAAGCAATGAAAAAAGACATAATTATTCCTAAAGTAAAAGATGTTTATATTGCTGTTGTAAACCAATACAACGACATTTATAAAACCTACGATTGGAATGCTTATATTATTAATGATAAGGACGTTGCATTAGAAATGGTTTTGATAGTAAGCAGAGGTTATGATGAAAACAGAGTTACTTCTACAATGAGACACAAACTGGAACAATTACCAGCAAAGAGTTATGCAAAAATAGAATTGGTACAGGAAGATGTATTAGAACTAAATAACGAATTTATTGTTACTTTTTTTGAAAACAACAAAATGTACGATAAGACATTTTTATTTAGAAAAAATACAATTAATAAAAACGCATTACAACCTATACCTTTAATGGACACAAAAGGTGTTTTGGTGAAATAACTTAAGTATCCTAATAAATAAAATCATGGCAAAAAACGAATTTCATAAAAGTGTAAAGTTCTCCTTTAATGATAGTATAAACTACAACGACAATGCAGTTGTTAGTAAACACATTCTTAAAAAAGATAATGGAAATGTTTCTTTATTTGCTTTTGATAAAGGTGAAGCCTTAAGCGAACACTCTACACCCTTCGATGCATTGGTTTATATTGTAGATGGTAAAGCAGATATAATTATAGATGGACAATCACATATTCTAGAGGCAAATGAATCTATTGTCATGCCAGCAAACATACCTCATGCATTAAAAGCAGTTGAAGCGTTTAAAATGGTATTAACGATGATTAAGACCAAGAAGTAGATTAATCCAACAAATCAGTTAATTTCTTAAAAACTTTTTTAGGGTTTTTGCCTTGATAAAGTATGGCATAAACAGCATCTATTATTGGTGTACGAGATTTTTTTACACTTTTTTGGTTGAGTAAATAGGCGCTTTTTGTAGCATAATAACCTTCTGCAACCATGCTCATTTCCATTTGCGCAGATTTTACAGTGTAACCTTTACCAATCATGTTTCCAAACATTCTATTTCTGGAAAAAATAGAATAACCAGTAACTAATAAATCACCTAAATAAGCCGAATGATTAATATTGCGTTTTATTTTATGCATACGTTTGGTAAAACGTTTCATTTCTCGAATAGCATTACTCATTAAAATACTTTGGAAATTATCGCCATAGCCTAATCCATGAGCAATTCCAGCAGCAATAGCATAAATATTTTTAAGCATTGCAGCATATTCTATACCAATAATATCGTCACTAATATTTGTTTTTATGTAATGACAAGAAAGTTTACTTGCTACTTCTTCAGCTTTAGATGCATCTGCACAAGCAATGGTTAAGTAAGATAAACGTTCCATAGCAACTTCTTCGGCATGACATGGTCCACCAATAACACAAATATTTTCTATTGGAACATGGTAAATATCATGGAAATGTTCACCAACTGCAAGACCAGATTCAGGCATAATGCCTTTTACAGCAGATACAATAAGTTTGTCACTATAGTTAACATTGAGTTTTTCTAACTCTTTATATATAAATGCTGAAGGAATCACAAACACCCAAACATCTGCGTAATTAGCAATTTCATTAATATCGTTGCTTAACTTTAATTGTTCAGTATGAAATTCTACAGAACTTAAATAATCTGGATTGTGTTTTTCTTTTACAATATGGTCTAGAGTAGATGGCTCTCTAATATACCAACCAACTTCATCAAGATTTTCACATAACATCTTAACAATTGCAGTAGCCCAACTTCCGCTACCAAAAACCGCATACTTTAAATTAGAAGCCATAAAAAAAATAGAGTTTTTCGTATTTCAAAAGTAAGCAATTTATAACGTTTTATTAGACTCTTGATATTAAGCAGTTTACATTTTTGGCACGCATTTTGGTTTTAATTAATTGTAACCATAAAAAACGAATTATGAAGACACTAAAACTACTTTCGGGATTTGCTTTAATAGCAACATTATTTACATCGTGCTATACAGAAGTTATAGTAGACGATTATGTAGACACAACGCCTTCAATTACGTTAAATCAGTTACTAGGTTCTTACGAGTTATGGTATGTAGATATTAACGAAACTATTGGTTATGGACAAACACCTTACATGCAAATGGCTTTTACACTATCGTTTAGAAATGGAGTGTTATATGCTAATAATAACCTTGTAGGTTTTGGAAGCCAAGGAAATGGATTTGGAATTCCAGTTGGCGATTACGATGCATATAATATGATATTAGATGTGTATCATGATATAGATGGTTTTTCAACATATGATGTATATCAAATAGATAGCAATACTATAGAATTGTACAATCCAAATAATGACACATCGTACTTCCTTAATGGATATCAAAGAAGTTATTTTGATTATGATTTTATTTTCTACGATAATATTCACTATTTCTTACAAGAGTATGAAGCATGGGAAAAAACATATACAAGTGAAGTTGGCGCTTTAAACGAGTTTGATAACGAGAATTATTTGCAGTTTTTAGCTGGAGGAAACGATTCTACATTCCAGAGCTCACAAGATTACAACATCAATAATGTAAACAACATTTATTGGGATTATACTGGGATTTATGGTGTGCAGAATGTGGCTAATAACGATTACTTAAAAACATTAACATTGGATTATGACTACTTCGACAATGAGTTTTTTGAACTAAGCGTTATTAATGATGAGTTGATTGAGCTTTATCATACTACGTCAGGAACTTACTACGAGTTTATAGGAAGAGGATATATACAGTACTTAAAAAATGCAGAAGGAAAAAATAATGCTGAAAAGAAAAAGTTTAGAAAACAAAAAACAGAAAAGAAAGACAATCCTCGTGAGAGTACAAGAAAAATAAGTTAATTTTTGGTTGGTTATTTAGTTGGAAACAGCTTAGAGCAATTGCTCTAAGCTGTTACTTTTTTATGTGACTTAATAAATAAATTAGTGTCTTAAGAGTGTAAATACACTAGCAATACTAATTGTAGATTTCTATTGGATATCTATCAGTTTTTGTAGAACTTTACAGATAGTAAATCATTAACCTTTAAAAACATAGAAAAACATGGGACTATTTTCATTTATTAAAAATGCAGGCGTAAAAATTTTTGGTGGAAAAACTGATGCTGAAAAAGCTGCAGAAGCTGCTGCAGAACAATTAAGAGTAGAAGCTGCTGCTGCCGCAAAACTAGAAGAAACAATTAAAGACTTACAATTAGAAGTTACAGATTTAAATGTACATATAGACGACGACAAAGCAACTGTTACAGGAATGGCTTACGATCAAGCTACAAAAGAAAAAGTTGTATTAGTAGTTGGTAATTCAAACGGAATTGCAACTGTAGACGACCAAATGACTGTTGAACATGTTGAGCCAGAAGCTCAATTCCACACTGTTGTTAGTGGAGACACATTAGGAAAAATAGCTAAAAAATACTACGGAAATGCTATGAAGTATCCTGTTATTTTTGAAGCTAATAAGCCAATGCTTAAAGACCCAGATTTAATTTATCCAGGACAAGTATTACGTATACCTCATATAGATGCTTAATTAATACAAACATTTAAAAGCAAAAACCCAACTCTAATGAGTTGGGTTTTTTTATATGATTTTTGTAAATATTAGAATATAATACAGACCTACTAAAATAAATACAACACCAGCAATATAGCGCATCCACTTTTCAACACTTTTAATCCTATTATAAAATACTCCGATACTTCCAGCTGCAAAAGCAAGTAAATATGTAAACAAAATAACAGGCAAGCCAGTCCCAATGGCAAATACTAATGGCAAATAAAGTCCTCCAACTTCAGAAATTGTCATTGGAATTAACATTCCAAAAAATAAAGCTCCGCTATATGGACAAAAAGCTAAAGCGAAAATTATACCTATAAAGAAAGAACCTAACAATCCTTTTGCTTTAAATTTTTCAGATAATTTTTCAGTAATATTAATGTTATCTAAAAAATTAAGTTTAATTATGTTGAGCATTATTAAGCCTATAATTATAAGTAAAGGACCAAGAAACTTTTCTCCATTTTGATTAAAGAATAATGCAATTTCAAACTTACTAGCTCCTAAAAACAAAATCACGCCTAGTATTGTATAACTGAAAGCTCTTCCAAGTGCATATAATATACCACTAATAAAAACCTTTTTTTTACTAGTAATTTTTTTTGAAATATAAGCTGTAGCTGTAATATTAGTCGCTAATGGACATGGACTAATGGCAGTCATTAAGCCTAATATAAATGCTGATAATATTGGTATTGAGTTGTTTTCTAAAATAGATTGTAAAAATTCCATTTATAGTTTTTCAAGTTGTTTTGCAATTTTATTTTTTAACTTTTTAGAAAAATCTTCTTGATTTCTACCATAAGTAAACGCAAAAGCTGTTAGATCTACTTGTTTTTCTTTTTCACTTGCTATAACGTTTAAATACAAGGATGTTCCTGAGGCCTTGAATTTCTTAGCTATTTCATAGTTTCCATCTTCATCTATATTAACGATGTTAAAGGTTATTTTTCCACTTTTTAGTTCTTCAGCAAAGAAAGTTTCTAGAGTGTATTTTGTGTTTGCTTCAATAGATTTACATGTTACACAACGATTAGTTGTATGAAAGTCGTAAACTTCGATTATGTTTTGTTTGTTTGTATTAGTTGCAGATTTATTTTGCGATTTTCCTACACAAGAGATAAGAAAGAAACTAATAATTAAAGTTTGTAAAATTTTTAATGATTTCATATTATAAAGTTTTATAAGATTATATTAAACAAGTATCCAGAGATAATAATACAAATGGTTACAACGCTAAAGAAAACACCAATTAGCTTAAGCGTCATAACTTTTTTTAATAACATAGCTTCTGGTAATGATAATCCAACTACTCCCATCATAAATGCAATTGCAGTTCCTAAAGGAATTCCTTTGGTAACTAAAACTTGAACTATAGGTAAAACACCTGATGCTCCAGAGTACATTGGCACAGCTAATAAAGTTGCAATTGGTACAGCAAACCAATTATCTTTTCCCATATACTTTTCAAAAAATCCTTCAGGAATATAACCATGCATGATAGCTCCTATACCAATACCAACAATAACATAAGGAAGGATGCCTCTTAAAATTGATTTTGTTTCTTTCCAGATTGATGGTAATCGATTTTTAAATGACGTTTTTTTAATTTCAAATATTTCGGTTTCGCGTTGACTGTTTTCTATTACTTTCTGAACCCAAGGAGATAAATGTTTTTCTAGTTTTAAGCGTTCTAAAATCATCCCTGAAAAAGTTCCTAATAACACACCACTTATAATATAGATTACAGTTGTTTTTATACCAAAAAGTCCTATAAATAACCCTATAGCAACTTCGTTTACTAGAGGTGAGGTTACTAGAAAAGAAAATGTTACTCCTAATGGAATTCCTCCTTTAACAAAACCTATAAATAATGGTACTGAAGAACAGGAGCAAAATGGTGTAACAGTTCCAAATGTTGAAGCCATCAAATATTCAAAACCATAAAGTTTTTTTCTGGACAGGTAGTTTCTCACTTTCTCAACAGGGAAATAACTGTTTATTATTCCCATTAAAAAAATAACGATTAGAACAAGTAGTAAAATTTTAATTGTATCGTAGATAAAGAAATGTAAAGCTTCAGCCAGATGACTGTTTTTCTCTAAGTTTAGAATATCGAAAACTAACCAAGTAGCTAAATTTTCTAACCAATCAAACATTTTTTCCCGTTATAGTTATCTACTAATAGAAAGTTCTTTATTTAAACACTTTCTAAGTTTTGAGTGTTGGATTTAAACTATTAAGTTTAGCAACAACCTGATGCCTTTTCATCTGTCGAACAACACGAATCATCTGTTGTTTCGTCAGAGCAGCATGCAGTACTAGCAAAATTATCTACTAATAATGCTTTAACCTCTGTTTTTGAAGGAACTTTTCCGCTTAATACTACCTTTTCGTCAATTACAATAGCAGGCGTATTTAATACATTATATTCCATAATTTGCATGATATCTTCAACCTTTTCGACTTTTGCATCGATGCCTTCTTCATTAACAACTTCTTTTACAATTTTATCGGTACTTACACATTTAGCACATCCCGTTCCTAGTATTTTTATTCTTTTCATTTCTTATGTATTATTATTCTATCATTTTTATTAACAGCAGTTAGTTTCTGAAGAACAACAGCTGGTTGAATTACTTTCTAATTCTGAAAGTTTCAAATTTGGTTTTTGTTTGAAATTTCCAAGTTTCTCTGCATAAACAGTTATACTAAAAATTCCAACTTCTCCAGAAACGTATTCTTTTATTTCATCTTTAGATAAATACGTAATTAAAATATCTTCTGGAATTGAAATTATTTTTTCTTTTTGAATTGTAATGTTTTTAAATCCAGCTTCTTTTATGTGGTTTAAATATTCGTTTTTTTGAATTGCTCCAGCAACGCAACCTACATACATCTCAGCATCATCACGTAACACTTTAGGTAATTCTCCTACCAAAACAATATCTGAAATGCTAAAATGTCCACCAGGTTTTAAAACTCTAAATATTTCATTGATAACTTTTGATTTATTTGGCACTAAATTGAGTACACAATTACTAACAATAACGTCTGCAACATTATCATTTACAGGCATATTGTCTATATCGCCTTCACGAAATTCAACATTATTATAGCCTAATTTTTCAGCATTAGTTCTAGCTTTGTTGATCATTTCTGAAGTAAAGTCGACTCCAATAACTTTTCCAAACCTACCTGTTTCGTGACGTGCAACAAAACAATCGTTTCCAGCTCCAGAGCCTAAATCTATTACTGTATCTCCTTCTTCAATTTTAGCGAATTGAGTTGGTAATCCACAACCTAACCCTAAATCAGCATCTTCAACATAACCATTAGTTTCAGAATAATCTTCCATCATAATGCTATACACTTTATTTGTAGAGTTTGTAGATCCACAGCAAGAAGAAGCATTAACAGTTTTGTCTTGAGTTGCAATTTTTGAATATTTATCCTTTACAATTTTTTTTAAATCTTTTTCTGTTTTCATGTGTTTCTCATTTAACCTCATCGTTAATTAACGATGAATAGTTGTAAATTTTTTTAGCAACAGCTTGAACCTTCATCTATGTTTTGGTTAAAAAACTCATTAAATAAGGATTTTGCTTTTATCCAATTTTCTTGATTGATACAATATTTAATTTTTGGTGGATTTACTGTGCCTTGAATCAATCCAGCAGCTTTTAATTCTTTTAAATGCTGAGAAATTGTGGATTGTGCCAATGGTAAAACCTCCATTAAATCTCCTGTATAACAACAACTTGTATTATCTAAATGATTAAGGATTTTAATTCGTGTTGGATGCCCCAAAGCTTTGGCAAAAGTTGCTAATTCTTCAGTTTCAATCTGATATGATATGTCTTCTTTTGTTCTTTTCATTGTTCATCGCAAATATACGATTAGATTTTTAATAAAAAAATTATCAATGAAATTAAATATTTAAATTTTAGTATCATGACCATCTAAACTAGTACTATTCTTGTCTTTCCAATAGTTTTTAATGCCTTCATCTCCTTTCTTCACAGACCATTCCTTAAGCTGTGTTCTTTCTTCGACAAAATCCATAAATGGAACAGCAAAACCACAGGACGTTTGCACCAGTTCAATATCTAATTCAAAAATCTGTCGTGCTCCAACAGTTTCTGTAAATTGATTGATGTTATTTTTAAACCCTTTGTCTTTAGGATGATACACAGTTGCTTTTCCATAAAGCCTTAGTATAAGCGGTTTATCTTCAAACGAGCAAAACATAATGGTCATTCTATTACTTTCTTGAATATGAGTTGCAGTTTCATTACCACTTCCTGTAAGATTTAACCATATTACTTTGTTTGAGTTAATCACCTTTAAGGTATCCATTCCTTTAGGAGAAATATTCACGCGACCATCTTTCATAGCAGTTCCAACAAAAAAGATATGTCGTTGAGAAATGAAATTTTCTAGTTTAGGTGTAAGACGTTCTAATTGCTTTCCCATATTAAGTTAAAATCGTTTCCCAATTGATATTCCTACTCTTGGATAAGCTTCAGCTATTTTATCTTCGTTAATTAGTGTTCGTCCTAACCCAAGATGTAATTCGCCTATCCAATTTCTCTTAGATAAGAATTTTCCACCAACTGCAATTCCAAGACCAAAACCTGTTTCGTTTTTAAAATTATATTGTTCAGAAAATACAGCAGCATTACCTTCAATAAAAAATCCAGCTGCATGTTTTTTACCAAAGAAAAATCTGTAATAAGGCGTTAAAATGTAGTTTAGATCTACATCATTATCAATAGAAACTGCTAGAGAAATACCAACAGAGGATTCTTCATTTAATATGCGCTCAAAAGAGAATTCAGGTACTGCTAATAGCGAATAACCAACATTTAGTTTTATCTCGTTTACTAATGGTGTCTCTTGTGGTTGCTCTTGTGCGTTTAGTGTAATTACAAATAGAAGCGTAAAAAGTAAGATTAGTTTTTTCATTTTTTAGATTTGTTTATTTTTAATGAAAATAAGGCGTCAAAAACAATGCCTAGGTGATTATTTGTAAAAATTCATTTCGTCTAAATATTGCCATACTGCATCTGGAAGCATTGGCCTAATATTTTTTCCTTTTTTTATGCTATAACGTATAAATGTTGATGACAACTCTATTATTGGCGCAGTTACTTTTGTGATTTTTGGATGATTATCGAATTGTGATACTATCTCACCTTCACTAATTCTAGGATACACATACAAATGGTAATTATTGAGAATTTGCTCGTAGTTTTTCCATTTATGGAAACCTTTTAAATTATCTTCTCCCATAATTAAAGCAAATTCATGTTTTGGGTATTTTTCCTCAAGATGAAGTAAAGTATTTATGGTATAATTTGGTTGAGGTAAATTAAACTCGATATCACTAGGTTTAAGCGTTGTAAATTCTTTTGTTGCTTGATAAACCATTTCCAGTCTTTGGTAATTATCTAACAAACTACTTTTCTTTTTAAAAGGGCTTAAAGGCGTTACCACAAACCAAACTTGATCTAAATCGCTGTATTCAACAAGATGATTAGCAATTATCAAGTGTCCAACATGAATAGGATTAAAAGTCCCAAAGAATAAACCTACTTTCATGATTTTTTATTAATAAAGTTGTCTACCAAAGTGTGTGCTTCTTTAAGAGCTTCATCAAGGTTTTTGTTTACAACAATAACATCAAAAAGTGGAGCTGTTGCTAATTCTGCAGAGGCTTTTGCTACTCGCATATTAATTTTATCTGCACTTTCTGTTTTACGTTTTTTAAGTCTTATTTTTAGCTCGTCGATGCTTGGAGGTTTTACAAAAACTGCTAAAGTTTGCTCAGGAAATTTTCTTTTAATACGAAGTCCTCCAGATACATCAATATCAAAAATAACATGTTTTCCTAAAGCCCAAATACGTTCTACTTCTGTTTTTAAAGTACCATAGAAGTTATCGCGATAAACTTCTTCCCATTCTAGAAATTCGCCAGCTTTTATTTTCGATTTAAACTCTTTTGCAGAAAGAAAATAATAATCTTTACCATGAAGTTCTTGTCCTCTTTTTTCTCTTGATGTTGCAGATATAGAGAACTTTAAGTTAAGTTCTTCTTGTTCTAATAAATGTCTTACTATTGTAGTTTTCCCAGAACCAGAAGGTGCTGAAAATACAATTAATTTACCTTGATGTGTGTTGTTTGCCTTTGCCAATTGTGAAAGTTTTTATTGCCGCTTAATAATTAAAGCACGTTTAGCATTTGCTCTTTTATTTTTTCTAATTCGTCTTTCATTTGTACAACCAGTTTCTGCATTGGGGCATAATTGGCTTTGGAACCAATAGTATTAATTTCTCTACCAATTTCCTGACAAATAAAACCTAGTTTTTTTCCATTTGAATCTTTAGAATCTATTGTTTTAATAAAGTAATCTAGATGGTTTTTTAGTCGTACTTTTTCTTCAGTAATATCGAATTTCTCAATGTAATAAACGAGTTCTTGTTCAAACCTGTTTTCGTCAACACGTTCTTTTATTTCGTCAACGCCTTTTCTTAGTCTATCTCTAACAGCATCAACACGTTCTGGGTCTATAATAATTACCTTTTCAAGAAGTTTGTCAATGTTATTAATACGCTCCTTAAAATCGGATTCTAGAGCTTTACCTTCTTCAATTCTATAGGCTTCAATTCTATCAAGAGCAGAATTTATTTCACTTTTGATTTTAGACCATTCGTTTTCATCAATATCTTCTTTTACAGATGTTACAGCATCCGGAAGACGAATAGCCATTTGAAGCAATTCATAAGCATCTGCATCTGCTACTTCGTTTAGTTGTTTCATATAACTTTTAACAACTGGTTTATTGATATGTGTTGTAGTTTCTTCTCCTGTTATTTCTAAGTATAATGAAAAATCTACTTTTCCTCTCACCAATTTTGACGCTATTAACTTACGTATCTCTAGTTCTTTCTCACGATACATTGTAGACATTCTTGCATTAATATCTAGAGATTTACTGTTAAGCGATTTAATTTCTATTGAAAGTTTTTTGGTTGGGAGTTGTAAAACAGATTTTCCGTAACCAGTCATAGATTGTATCATACATGTAAAATATAAGTTGCACAAAGATAACTAAAACCCATAAGTTTTAAACGTATTAAATCGAACTCTAAATAGTGATATGAAAATGAAGACAAATATTTTTTGTATTTTGAATACATAATTCTAACTAATAAACTAAAATTATGGAAATGAGTGTTAATTGGATTGCGCTTGTAGTAGCAGCAATTTTACCTTTAGGGACAGGTTTTATTTGGTATGGTCCACTTTTTGGAAAAGTTTGGATGAAAGAATCTGGAATGACAGAAGAAAAAGCAAAAACAATGAATCCTGGGAAGACCTATGGATTAGCTGTTGTTATGGCTTTTATATTGGCTTTATTTATTTGGCCAATGGTATTTTTAGGTGGAGCTCCACCAGACGATCTTCATGGGACAGAAGCCTTTTTAACCTTTAAACATGGTGCTTTACATGGTTCTATGTTAGCATTGTTTGTTGTACTTCCTGTTTTTGCAACTAATGCATTATTTGAAATGAGATCTTTTAAATATGTTGCAATTAATGTTGGCTATTGGTTAGTTACTATGGCATTAATGGGAGGAATAATTAATGCTTGGGTTTAAAAATGAAAACACATTAATTTATTAAAAGAGGCTATTATAGCCTCTTTTTTATTCTTTAAACGGGACATGTTGTTTAAAATCCTTTAACTGTACACGCTTTACAAATGGTCTAATTAGTCTGTTCACCCAAGGTCTTTTATGCTTTAAATAGCAAGTTAAATTAACAGGTTCTGCTCCAATGGTTGTTTTAATTTCTGATGCTGTTCTTCCTAAATTTATATAAGTAGATTTCTTTTCTATTCCTAATCTTACATAGTCGTTTAAGATCCTTGGATAAATAGCATATTCTTTGTTTAAACTATAATCAAGTCCAATAAAATGAGCATCTAAATGTTGATTATTTGCAAGTGCGGATAAAAAACCAACAATCTTATCTTTTAAAAAATAAGCTTTTACAATAAAATTCTCTTTGTAAGCAGATTTTAGTTTTATGTACGTGTTTAGATTTAAAACTTGAGCATTAAAATCAGCATTTGCTATAGTGTTTTCGTAGAGTTTCTGAAGGTCATTTTTATAATATTCTAAGTCTTCATAAGATAAAAGTCTAGCTTCTAAATCGGCACTAGTATTATCAGCTTTATTAACCTTTACACGATATTTTGATTTTAAGTTTTGCTTATAATTATCAAAATTATTCCATTCTTTTTTTAACGAAATAATCATATTTGGTTCTACATGCATTGGTGTAAAACCACACTGTTTAAAATGGTCTGTATAAGGCCTAGAAGCTTCTATAAAATCTTTAATAAAAATAGCATGAAGTGGTTTAGTTTGCTTTGCAATTGCATTTATTTCTTTACAAATTCTATTGATTGCTTCAACTTTATTTTGACTGTCTTTAATAAGAATGCCATGTTCACCACTTAAAAAAATATTTCCACAAAACATTATTTTTAAATGGTCTTTACAGAAAAGAGAATATAGAATTCGTCTTAAAAAAGAGGGCATTTTTGTGTTTTTCAAAATCACCTCAATACTAACTTCAATAGTCTGAATTAATGCTAATGCAACACTTTTTTCTTCTGTAAAAACAGCAATGTATTTAAAATCTATTTCTGGATTAGAGTTTTCAAAAGCATAAAGAAAATCCTTTGTAAAATACGTATTGTTAGCAGTATTTAAGCCTTCAAAAGGAAAATTTTTAAGCTCACTAATAGAGTTATAGATTGTTGAGGTAAGTATATTCATTATGCTCTATTAGTCGTATTTTTCTTTGAAACTAAATAAACTCCACTAAAAATCAAAGCTGTAGCAATAACTTTGAGAGAATTTAACGAGTAGTTTCCAATAATTACAGCATAAATAATTCCAATTATTGGTTGTACGTACATGAATACCCCAATAGTTGAAGCTTTTAATTCGCGTAATGCATAAACGTTTAATAAATAGGTTAAAAATGTAGTGCCTACTACTACGAAGACCATTCTCCAAATGGCATCAAAAGGTAACGACAACCATTCTACTTGAGTAAATTCTCCAATAGTAACAGGTAAGTTAATGAATACTGCTAGAAGAAATAACCATTTCATTATTGTAAAAGAATGGTATTTTTTTGTCAATGGCTTTACAAGAATAAGGTAAACACCATAAAACATACAGTTTACTACAAAAAGGATGTTTCCAAGCGTAATATTTGGAGCATTATGGCTAACCTCATTACTAAACAGAATAAGGGACAGGGCACCAATAAAACCTATACTAACTCCAATATATTTTTGTGTTGTAATCTTCTCTTTTAAAAAAATAACAGACATAACAAAAACCATAATTGGAGCAATTGTTATAATTATGGAACTATTTATAGGAGTAGACAAGCTTAACCCTTTAAAAAAGGCAAGCATATTAATAGACATACCTACAAAGGCACATAACACAAAACGTTTCCAGTCTTTTTTTTCTATTTTTTCTTTTGGACCTCCAATTCCAATTAACCAAAACACTATGGAAGCTCCTAAAACACGAAGTAAAATCAAACCATAAGCACCAATATATTGAGGCATTAATTCTTTCCCAACAGTATGGTTGATACCATAAATTGATGTTGCAATAAATGCCGCGAGAAGTGCAAAGTTTCTGTTATTCATTAATATAC
>JABDPN010000334.1 GCA_013042715.1 Flavobacteriaceae bacterium
GCTATGGCTATCCTGTAACATTTAATATCTTTACAAGACCTATTTACTATTAAATAATAAAGTATGAACGATTTACTAGTCACCAAATCTGTATCTAAATATTTTGGTGATTTTTGCGCATTAAATAAGGTTTCAATTGCAGTCCCAAAGGGTTGTATTTTTGGTTTATTAGGACCTAATGGCGCTGGAAAAACAACGCTTATAAGAATAATTAATCAGATTACAATTCAAGATTCAGGTTCTGTCTATTTAGATGGAGAACCACTTCAACCTCATCATATTCAAAATATTGGTTATTTGCCAGAAGAACGTGGTTTATACAAATCCATGAAAGTTGGTGAGCAAGTTTTATACTTAGCACAACTAAAAGGTTTATCAAAATCTGAAGCTAAAAAACAACTAAAATATTGGTTTGAAAAATTAGAAATTGGTGATTGGTGGAACAAAAAAATCCAAGAACTTTCTAAAGGGATGGCTCAAAAAATTCAGTTTGTTGTTACTGTTTTGCATAGACCAAAATTGTTAATTTTTGATGAGCCATTTTCAGGTTTCGACCCCATTAATGCCAACATTATTAAAGACGAAATACTTCAACTTAGAGACGAAGGTGCAACCGTAATCTTTTCTACACATCGAATGGAATCTGTTGAAGAATTATGCGACCATATTGCGTTAATTCATGAATCCAATAAAATTTTAGATGGTAAATTAATAGACATTAAAAAACAATATAAGTTCAATGCTTTTGAGGTTGGGTTAACATCAGAAAACGATAACGAATTAACCAAAAAACTTAAATCTAAATTTCAAGTTTCAGAAGCAGATTTTAAATCCATTCATGATGGAATAAAACTGAATATAAAAGTATCAAATGGTGATTCACCTAACGATTTATTAATGTACTTAACACAACATGCACAAGTACATCATTTTAAGGAGTTAGTGCCATCAGCAAGCGATATTTTTATTCAAACTGTAAAAAATAATTAAAAAACAATGAACCATTTAGGCTTAGTTATACAACGCGAATATTTAACTAAAGTAAAGAACAAATCATTTATAATTATGACAATTCTAAGTCCATTAATTATGATAGGACTTATTGCTTTAGTTGCGTATTTGTCTCAATTAAACAATAGTAAAGAAAGACAAATTTCTATATTTGACGAATCAGGATTAATTAAAGATGTTTTTGAAGATACTGAACAAACCAAATACGAATTTTTAGAATCAATTACGTTGGAAGATGCTAAGTTATTAGTAGAAGAGCAAGGTAAATATGGTTTATTACACATAGAAAGTAAACCTAACATTGATGAGATTGGTAAAAGTATTAAGTTCTATTCTAAAGACACACCATCATTAACACTTATATCAAGTTTAGAGAGTAAGTTAGAACGTAAACTTACCGACTTAAAACGAAAGGAACTAGGACTGGACATTGAAAAACTTAAAGCATCAGAAACAAGAATAAATATTGCGCAAGAAAGCTTTGTAGGAGAGAAAACTTCAAAAATGGATAATGTTGTAAAACTTGCTTTTGGAGGATTTGCAGGTTATATGCTTTTTATGTTCATCATTATTTATGGAAACATGATTATGCGAAGTGTTATAGAAGAAAAAACAAGTAGAATAATTGAAGTGATTATCTCTTCTGTAAAACCTGTTCAATTAATGCTTGGAAAAATTATTGGAACATCGTTAGCTGGAATTACACAATTTGTAATTTGGATTGTCTTAGGAGGTATTTTAATGCCAATAATTTCTGTAGTTTTTGGATTGGAAATGACACAATCGCATTTACAAAACGAAGAAGTTATACAACAAGCAATGCAATCTCCTGAAGCAGTAAACGAGTTGCAAAACTTTTTTACTGCTGTTACACATTTACCATTAGCTAATCTAATTATTGCTTTTGCATTTTTCTTTATTGGAGGTTATATGCTTTACAGTTCGTTATATGCTGCAATTGGTGCAGCTGTTGATAACGAGACAGATACACAACAGTTTATGTTGCCTATTTTAATGCCATTAATTTTAGCAGTTTACGTTGGGTTTTTTACTGTAATTGAAGATCCACATGGAACAGTTTCAACTGTATTTTCTCATATTCCATTTACATCACCAGTTGTGATGCTTATGCGAATTCCGTTTGGTGTGCCAATTTGGGAACAAATTTTATCCTTGATTATTTTGATAGTAACTTTTATGCTAACAGTTTGGTTTGCAGCAAAAATTTATCGTGTAGGTATATTAATGTATGGTAAAAAACCATCATACAAAGAATTAATAAAATGGTTAAAATACTAATACAATGAATAGATTTGAAGAGTTTCTAAATTATGATTTTAAACTAGGAGATGTTGTACACATTACAGTAAAACATATCCTTATTGTGTTAATCGTATTCTTTTTAACAGCAATAATTTTAAGTTTAATTAAAAGATTTGTAACAAGAAAATTACCAAAAGAAGATAAACTAAAATTTACATCAGTTTTTTCCTTTGCTAAATATTTAGTGTATTTAGTTGTTGTTATTATTACCATGCAAAATATGGGAATTCAAATAACTGCTATTTTAACCGCTTCAGCAGCACTATTGGTTGGTGTTGGATTAGCTTTACAAACCTTTTTTCAAGATATAATATCAGGAATTTTTATTTTACTGGACCAATCAGTTCATGTAGGGGATATTATTGAAATAGATGGTAAAGTAGGTCGTGTTGTAGAAATAAAGTTAAGGACAACAAGAGCTGTTACTATAGATAATAAAGTCTTGGTAATACCAAATCATAAATACCTGACATCTATACTTTATAACTGGACTGAAAATGGTAACCTTACTAGAGAAAGTGTTTCCGTAGGAGTCTCTTATGGAAGTGATGTGAAATTAGTAGAGAACTTATTACTTCAAGCAGCAAGAGAACATGAAAGTGTCTTGAAGGATCCAGAACCAACTGTTTTTTTTATAGATTTTGGGAACAGTTCTTTAGATTTTAGATTAGTTTTCACAATAGACAATAGTTTTTTAGCTATCTACCCGAAAAGTGATATAAGATTTAGAATCAACGAATTGTTTAAAGAGCATGGCATTACAATACCTTTCCCTCAAAGAGATATTCATGTCTACAATAATTAAAAATAATAACTGGTAAAAAGTTCTTTATATTTTTATCTTTAATAATTAAATCATTCACTAATGCCAAAAATATTAATAATAGAAGACGAAGCTGCGATTAGACGTGTACTTGTAAAAATTCTTTCGGAAGAAAATGACTCATATTCAGTCGAAGAAGCAGAAGATGGATTAGCAGGTATTGAAAAAATAAAAAACACAGATTACGACTTGGTACTTTGTGATATTAAAATGCCAAAGATGGATGGTGTTGAGGTTCTGGAAGCTGTTAATAAAATAAAACCTGAAACACCTATTGTGATGATTTCTGGTCATGGCGATTTGGATACTGCTGTAAATACTATGCGTCTTGGAGCTTTTGATTATATATCCAAGCCACCTGATTTAAACCGACTTTTAAATACAGTTAGAAACGCTTTAGACAGAAAAGAGCTTGTTGTTGAAAACAAGAGACTTAAGAAAAAAGTGAGTAAGAATTTTGAAATGATTGGAGAAAGCGATGAAATTGCTCAAATTAAACTTATGATCGATAAAGTTGCACCAACAGATGCACGTGTTTTAATTACTGGACCGAATGGAACAGGAAAAGAACTTGTTGCACATTGGTTACATCAAAAAAGTGAACGTTCTAAAGGACCAATGATAGAAGTGAATTGTGCTGCAATACCTTCAGAATTAATTGAAAGCGAATTGTTTGGACATGTAAAAGGAGCTTTTACAAGTGCTAATAAGGACAGAGCAGGAAAGTTTGAAGCTGCAAATGGTGGAACAATATTTTTAGACGAAGTTGGAGATATGAGTCTTTCTGCACAAGCTAAAGTTTTAAGAGCGTTACAAGAAAGTAAAGTGCAACGTGTTGGTAGTGATAAAGACATTAAAGTAAATGTTCGTGTTATTGCTGCAACAAATAAAGATTTATTTAAAGAAATAAAAGAAGGAAAATTTAGAGAAGATTTATATCATAGGCTTGCAGTAATTCTTATAAAAGTTCCTGCGCTTAATGAGAGACGTGACGATATTCCTTTGCTTATAGATTATTTTGCAGATAAAATTGCAAAAGAGCAAGGTACTCCTAAAAAGACCTTTTCTAATGGAGCAATTAAGTTATTAAAAGAATATAATTGGACAGGAAACATTAGAGAACTTAGAAATGTAATTGAACGCTTAATTATATTAGGTGAAAAAGAAGTAAGTGAAACAGATGTAAAACTTTTTGCTAGTAAATAGAAGATTATGCAAGATATAAGTACTCAACAATTTAAAGTGGAAAACTTAATTCAACTAAAGAATTGTCCAACAAATCTAAATCTTGATATAGACGATAAAAAAGTTGAAAAGCAACTCAAAAAACTCAGAAAAAAACTAGGGAAACTTCAAGACACCATGTATGCTCATGGTAAATATTCTGTTTTGGTTTGTTTACAAGGCATGGATACTGCTGGGAAAGACAGTTTAATTCGTGAGGTTTTTAAAGATTTTAATGTTAGAGGTGTAGAAGTCCATAGTTTTAAAGTACCTACAGAATTAGAACTAAAACACGATTACATTTGGAGACATTACATAGCACTTCCTGCAAGAGGTAAATTTGGAATTTTTAACAGAACGCATTACGAAAATGTATTGGTCACTAGAGTACATCCAGAATACATTTTATACGAAAATATTCCAACAGTAAATTCAGTAGATGATATTGATGATGCCTTTTGGGATTCGCGTTTTGAGCAAATCAACAATTTCGAAAAACAAATAGCAGAAAATGGTACAATTGTGTTTAAATTTTTCCTGAATCTTTCTAAAGAAGAACAAAAAAACAGATTGTTAAGACGTCTTTATAAACAAGAAAAAAACTGGAAGTTTTCATCTGGAGACTTAAAGGAACGCAAACTTTGGGATAACTATCAAGCATGTTATGAAGAAGCTATAAATAGTACGTCAAAACCACATGCACCTTGGTATACCATTCCTGCAGATAATAAACCAATTGCTCGTTATCTTGTTGCAAAAGTATTGTATGAGGCTTTAAGTTCGTATACAGATATAAAAGAACCAGAATTGGACAAAAAAACTAAAGCCAATATAAATCTATACAAGGAACAATTGGAAAACGAATAATTTTAAAAACCAGCTTAAAGCTGGTTTTTTTATGATTAATTTATCAAATCTTAAAATCAATAAATAGTATATTTAGCCTTTAAATTTTAAAGCATGAAAAAATTCTCACTTTTAATAGCATTATTATTTTCTTTAAATAGCTTTTCTCAAACAGATGCAGAAGTTTTAAAAAGTATTTACGACACTTCATTAACTAATGGTAAAAGTTATGAATGGTTAGACTATTTATCAAACCAAATAGGGAGTCGATTATCTGGATCTCATAATGCAGAAGTAGCAGTCCAATACACTAAAGAACAACTTGAAGCATTAGGATTGGATAAAGTTTGGTTACAACCTGTAATGGTTCCAAGATGGATTAGAGGTAAAAAGGAGCATGCATATATTAAAACAGAAAAAGGAACAACTATAGATGTTAATATTTGTGCACTTGGAGGTTCTATTGCTACTCCTGCTTTAGGGCTTAAAGCTAATGTTATTGAAGTACAAGGTTTAGATGAAGTTAAAGCTTTAGGAAATGAAAAAATAGAAGGGAAAATTGTGTTTTATAATAGACCAATGGATCCTACACAAATTCATACATTTAGAGCTTATGGAGGTTGTGCAGATCAACGTTATGCAGGTGCTCGAGTTGCTGGAGAATATGGTGCATTAGGCGTTATTGTGAGATCTTTAAATTTAAGACAAGACGATTATCCACATACTGGTGCTATGAGTTATGGTGACTTACCAGTTGACAAAAGAATTCCTTCTGCTGCAATTAGTACAAATCATGCAAACTTATTAAGTTCGATGTTGAAAATGGATGAAGAGATAGAATTCTATTTTAAACAAAGCTGTAAAAAACTTGAGGATGTGCAATCTTATAATGTAATAGGTGAGATTACAGGAAGTGAATATCCTAACGAGATTATGATAGTTGGGGGACATCTAGATTCTTGGGATTTAGGAGATGGTGCTCATGACGATGGAGCTGGATGCGTGCAGTCCATGGATGTTTTACGTTTGATAAAAGAAACTGGGATAAAGCCAAAAAGAACCTTAAGAGTTGTACTATTTATGAATGAAGAAAATGGTTTACGTGGAGGACGAAAATATGCAGAGGTTGCAAAGCAGAAAGTTGAAAATCATATTTTTGCTTTAGAAAGTGATTCTGGAGGATTTACTCCAAGAGGATTCAGTTTTGATTGTGATGATGCAAGTTTTAACCACATAAAAAGTTGGGAGCCCTTATTTAAACCATATCTCATCCATTACTTTGAAAAAGGAGGAAGTGGAGCAGATATTGGACCATTAAAAGATGGAAATATTGTATTATCTGGATTACGTCCCGATTCGCAACGTTATTTTGATCATCATCATGCATCAAACGATACCTTTGAACATGTAAACAAACGTGAATTAGAACTTGGAGCTGCAACTATGACATCTCTAATTTATCTGGTTGATAAATATGGATTTAGTAATATTAGAAATAAAGAAGAACTTAAAGACTGAATCATGAAGCAATTAAGTATCATTTTAAGTTTATTCTGCCTAATTTCTAATGAAGCACAAAATAATATGAAAGAAGAATTACCATATAAAGAAATTCCAGAAATTAAAGTAGAATACTCAGCTGGAAGTGTTTTAGCTAGGATGATTGATGGTTTGGGTTTTAGGTTTTATTGGGCAACAGAAGGCTTAAGAGTTGAAGATTTAAATTTTAAACCAAGTGAAGAAGCTAGAACAACTTCTGAAACTATAGATCATATTTATGGATTAAGTAAAGTGATTTATAATTCTGCGATTAATAAACCAAATGGAAATACTAATAAAGATGAAGATTTATCGTTTGAAGAAAAACGTAAACGTATTCTAATAATGCTTCAGGAATCTGCAAATATTTTTCGAAATTCTGAAGATTTAAATAAACATTCCATAGTATTTAAACGAGATGATAAAACGTCTGAATATCCAATGTGGAATCAAATAAATGGACCAATTGCAGATGCTTTGTGGCATTGTGGTCAAGTAGTTTCATTCAGAAGAGCATCAGGAAACCCTTATAATTCTAAAGCAAGTTTATTTACTGGAAAATTGAGAGAGTAGATTATTTGCTATCAATAAATAGTATAGTTAAAACTCCTAACGTGTAAGCAATTAAATCTGTAGAATGAAAGGTGCTTCCAAAAATTGTTTTAGCATAAATATTATTTTCTAAACCTAAAGCTTCAAGAAAATTTGTGAGTTGTATAAATTCAATACTAAATGCTATGAATAGAACCAGTAATGCTGTACTAATTGGTTTTATTTTAATAAAGCTTCTTATTAAATAATATAGCATTATTACAACAAGAAAATCTCCAAAAGTCTGCCTTAGAAAACCATCTTTTATAAAATAAGCTATAGTTAATTCTACAATAAAAAATATAGTAAATAAGAGGAAGTATATTTTATTAAAAGTCATTATAATCTAGCAGATGTAAATTCAATTATTATATAAAAATAAAAAAATGCAACAGGAATATTGATAAGTTGTATACCACAAGTCTTTAATAATTCTAATCTATATATTTTGTTTGAAACCATTCCTATAAAGTTTACTGTGAACAATACACTATTTAATATAAAAGCTATAATAACATAAAAGAAACCAATAGTTACTAGTCTAGTCGAAGAATTAAAATATAAGAATAACGATAGCAAACAAGTTCCAATAATAAAGCTTAAAGCAGTTATAATTTTACTAAATAACAACAAATTTTTCATAAACTTTTATTGCGTTAGCGATTGAACGGTTTGTTTGAGCTCCTTTTTTAAAGAGCGAGAAGTGAAAGCACGACCTCGTTCTTGCCTAAGCAAGAAACGAGGAAACGCCTAAGATTAACTAACTAAACTAACCATTGTTCCAATCTATTTTTCTGGACACATACATAACTGCTGCAAGTATTAAGAACAGACCAATACTACCAACTAATAACGCATAGTTTTCTAATTGAATGATAACATATATAAAGGCATATAATGCTGTAAGTGACGTAGCAATAAATAGTGGAAATTTCCAGGTTTTTAAAACCGATTTTGAGTATAAAGTGATGAGTACAATTACAGAAGTTGCTGCAATTAAATAGGCTCTAAGGAAATTACTATGTTCTGAAATAGATACTAATAAAGTATAAAACATGGTAAGAGCGATACCAATCATTAAATATTGGAAAGGATGAATGTTAATTTTACTGAGTGTTTGAATTAAAAAGAAGATTAAAAAGGTGAGACCAATTACTAGAAAGCCATATTTAGCAGAGCGTTCGCTTTTTTGATATTCGTCTACCATAACCATAAATTTTGTTCCAAACGCATAATCATTTAGGTTAGGAACTGCATTTATTTATTGTTGTGAAAATGGTCTGTTAATGTGTAATACTTTCCAATCTGCTTTAAAACCATCTTTGGAGATTTCTTTGGTTTCGTCATTTGGTAAAAAATTACCTGTAAAACTTGGATCTGGCCAATTGGATTTCATTTGCATTGTTGTGGTTTTACCAACAGGAATAACTTGTATAAGTTTACTACCGTTATAATCTATATTGAAACTAAAACTGATATCTTTTTCTTTTGGAACATCAGAAGGTTTTAAGAAGCTTGATTCCAGTTCGTCCAGATAATTTTTATTATTAATGTAGTTGGTTTGGAACGCGTATTTACGATTATCAATTTTAAAATAGACTTCGTTTTTTATACCTTTTAGGTTAGAAGTTCTTACCAATATGGAAGCCTTTTCCCAAACAATATCTTCGTCTTTTATATCTCTTGCTGTTAAATTAGGTTTTGAAAATATACCAGAAAATTGCATTTGTGCAGTGTAAACAGCAGATTCAAAATTTCCTCTGTGAAGTGTTTTAGAATTGACATCACTAACAGCGTCTAAAGTCGTCGGAAAGATATAAGAATACTTTATGGTTGTCTGTATTTCTTTAATGTAAGTGTTTGTCTTTTCATTAAGTGTTTTAATTTCTGTATAATGTTTATATGGTAGTTTAAGAATAGGACCATACACTATCACATCGTTTCCCCATTTGTCATTTATTTCTGCAACAACATCGTTTTGTCTAAACGAGCGTTCTGTAATTAAAGACTCGATAAATGATAAAGGAATAAGTAAGATAATAGTAAGAAAACCTACCATAAGCATTCGTGCTGTAATAGAGGTTTTTAGCCAAAGTCCAAATTTGTTTCTGTTTTCTGGTTCTAGTGATTGTGTATTCATAAGTGTTCGATTTTCATACTTTGAAATTCAAAGTAGATTGATAAAAAAATATTATTGTTTATTAATTATATGTTCTAAAGCCTTTATATGGTTTTTAAATTCTTTTTTCCCGAGTAGAGTAGTGCTGTATTTTGTGTTTGGTTTTCGGTTTATAAATGATTTTTCAATTTTTATATAGTCTACTTTTTCAAGTGCTTTAATGTGACTTGCTAAATTACCATCTGTAACATCTAGAAGTTCTTTAAGTGTTTTAAAATCGGCAAATTCGTTTACCATAAGTATAGACATAATGCCTAAACGTATGCGATGATCAAATGCTTTATTTATGTTACCTATTAAACTCATTTAACTTCCAGAAATTAATAAATCAAAAAGTCCTACTGCTAATTCCATCCAAATTAAAAATAGTAATACTAAAACTATAGCTATAAAAACTGCTTTGTACTTAGATTGTTTCGCTTTTCTAATGATGAGTTCTATTACAATTCCAAAACCTAGTAATATAATTCCAGCTATTATAAAATCTGAAATCGTCCAATTTACTTCCTCTGTAAATCGCATAACAACTAATGGAATTAGTAAAATCCCTAATACTACAGAAATTATTATGGCAATTGGTTTAGTTTTCATTTTCTATCGTATTTAAAGTGCATTAACGTGCCATATATAATATGGCAAACTCCAAATCCTAATGCCCAAAAGTGTAAACCGTAACCTAAAAACAAAATAGATAATAAACCTATTATTAGCATAGTAACTCCAAGAAAACGTGTGTAACCTAAGGTATAATGACTAGCATTAACAATAGCCAAACCATAGAAGATAAGAGTTAATGGAGCAACAAAAGCGTAAATTTCTTTCTCAATAAGAAATATGATGAAAAACCCTCCTGTTGCTAATGGAATAAGAAAATTAATTAATAATCGCTTAGATGTCTTATCCCAAAGTTTTTCATCACTTTTCTTTGCCTTATTATAGCTAAATAGAATTCCTGTTAGAATAGAAAGGATAAGCACAACTATAGCAATTCCAAATAATTTAAACATATCAGTTTCATATAATACAATAGACTTATATGCTTCTTTTGAAGGAGATTCTGACGCATAAATAATGTTGTACGCTAGATAAGCACCTATAAGTGCATAAATTCCTGCTAAAACTCCTGATAAACCACTTAATGATAAAAACCTAGATGATTTATTCATTAAATATTTTATTTCTGATATATCATTTAAATATTTATTTGAATCCATAATTAAAAGTACTTTGAATAACAAAGTTAGCTAAATATTTTTAAATATTTATTTATTTATTCAAATAATATTTTGAATTTATTTTTTGTAATTTGTAAATAGTTAGCTAATAATTAAACAATCAGGACATGAGAATAAAATTACTTTTATTTACTTTACTATTGACAACATTAGGTTTTTCGCAATCTGTAAATACCTATAACAATGCTGTTTCTGCAAATTATATTATAGTTAATGGAACAATAGACCAAAGTACAACTGGAGCAGACTTAACATGGAATTTTAATACATTTACTAATGTTGGAACATCTTCAGATACTCATACAGTTCCAACAGTAGCAGAATCTACAAATTATCCAGGAACTACATCTGTACAAACTACAACTTCTGGTTCTACAATTACAAAAGTTTTTTCAAAAGAGGATTCTAGTGAATTATCCTTTACAGGGGCCAATACAACAGATGCAGATTTTAATTATATTACGAATAATGCAATAATTGGGACATTTCCTTTAAACTATTTATATTCAAACTCTGATAGTACAGCAGGTAATTTAACATATACTGGAGTAGGAACTATTCCCTTTACAGGAACAATTGATACTGAAATTGATGCCTATGGTACTTTAAATATGAATGATCTTGGTTCTGGTGCCTATTCTGGAACTGTAACACGATTAAAGATTACTCAAACCGCAAATTTTACGGTTTTAACATTTTTTCCAGGTACAGCAACGCAAACTACTTACAACTATTACGATAACATTAGTAACAACTTAGTATTTAGAAATACAGTATTAGATATTTCTGTACCAGGTATAGGTATTAATGAATCTAATTTTATTATGGAAATGCTTTCAACTGTTACTTTAAGTGACTTTGAAAAAGCAATAACAGAAAATAGTATAAATATTTCACCAAATCCTGTTAAAGACAATATTAAAGTATCCTTTTTGGAATCTACAGCAATAGTAAATATTTCTATATACGATAGTTTAGGTAGAACAGTAATGCAGATTAACAGTGGATTTAATCAAATAGATGCAAGCGATTTACAAAATGGATTGTATATCATGGTTGTAAAAACTTCAGATAGATATTTTACTAAGAAATTTGTAAAGCAATAGCTTAAAACGTATTAACCAATTGTTTTATAGCAACTAGATTTGTTAACAGTTGTTCTAGATTATCTAAGTGCAACATATTTGCACCATCGCTTTTTGCATTAGCTGGATTAAAATGAGTTTCAATAAATAGACCATCAACATTGTTAACAATTCCAGCTCTTGCTATAGTTTCAATCATGTCTGGACGTCCTCCAGTTATACCAATATTTTGATTAGGTTGTTGTAAACTGTGTGTAACATCCAGAATAACAGGTGCATATTTTCGCATTGTAGGAATGCCTCTAAAGTCTACAATCATATCTTGATAACCAAACATGGTACCTCTATCTGTTATCCAAGCTTTGTTGCTGCCAGAATCTTTTACTTTCTGTACAGCATGTTTCATAGCTTCGGGACTCATAAATTGTCCTTTTTTAAGATTGACAACTTTTCCTGTTTTTGCAGCAGCTACTACCAAATCGGTCTGTCTAACCAAAAATGCTGGAATTTGTAATACATCAACATATTGTGCAGCTAATTTAGCGTCAGAAACTTCATGAATATCTGTAACCGTAGGTACATTAAACGTATCAGAAACTTTTTTAAGGATTTTTAAGGCTTTTTCATCTCCTATTCCTGTAAAACTGTCAATTCTGCTTCTATTAGCTTTTTTAAAACTGCCTTTAAATACATAAGGTATTTCAAGTTTATTAGAAATAGTTACAACCTTTTCTGCTATACGCAATGCCATTTCTTCACCTTCAATTGCACAAGGTCCTGCAAGTAAAAAAAAGTTGTTTGAGTTGTTGTGTTTTATGTAAGGAATATCTTGATGTATCATTGGCTAAATATCAATTTATGCCACAAATATAAGGATTTAAGAAGTACGTTTTAAACTATTAATTATTATCCAAAACGACATTACAAAATTAGTCAAGACAAAAATTCCACCATAAAAAGTAAAGTTGCTAGCAATTTGCTGAGAAGAAATACCTAATACATCAGAAATATATCCTAAAACTAAAAATGATGAAATATAAACAAACGTTACACCTAGAGCAAAGTTTAAAATTTTGTTAGGCTTGAATAATTGCCAAAGAATTGGAACTAATATGAGTAAAATAGGATATGCATAAATCCCTTTTACACGATTTATATCTGTAAATGCTATTAATGCTACTATTGTAAAGTAGAAATATGGTACAAATTTTAAGTGTTTATTTATAAATTTCATAATTATCCTTTTAACATTTTCACACACAAATACTATAGTATTGAAACGACATAAAATGTATCATATTTTATTAAATATGCAGTATAACAAAAATTTAACAAGAGTTTTAATAATATAATACATGTTTATACTAGTAAAATAAGTGTACATTTGCACGCTTAAATTATGCAGCTATGTCTAAGATTAAAAACATTGCAATTATTGCTCACGTAGATCATGGAAAAACAACTTTGGTAGATAAGATTATGTACCATTGTCAATTATTTCGTGAAAATGAAAATACAGGAGATTTAATTCTGGATAATAACGATTTAGAACGTGAACGTGGAATTACAATTACTTCAAAAAACGTTTCTGTTACATATAAAGACACAAAAATTAATATTATAGATACTCCAGGTCACGCCGATTTTGGTGGAGAAGTAGAGCGTGTTTTAAATATGGCAGATGGTGTATTGTTATTGGTTGATGCTTTTGAAGGACCAATGCCACAAACTAGATTTGTACTACAGAAAGCGATAGATTTAGGCTTAAAACCTTGCGTTGTTGTTAATAAAGTAGACAAAGAAAACTGTACTCCAGACGAGGTACATGAAGCTGTTTTTGATCTAATGTTTGAATTAGGAGCAGAAGAGTGGCAACTCGATTTTCCAACCGTTTATGGTTCAGCTAAAAACAATTGGATGAGCGAAGACTGGAAAAATGAAACTGATAGTATTGAACCATTATTAGAAATGGTAATAGAACATATTCCTTCTCCTAAAGTTGAAAATGGTACTTTACAACTTCTTGTAACATCTTTAGATTATTCTTCGTTTACTGGACGAATTGCTATTGGAAGACTACAACGAGGTGTTTTAAAAACTGGAATGCAGGTTTCACTTGTAAAACGAGATGGAAGCATTATCAAAACTAAAATAAAAGAATTACATACGTTTGAAGGTTTAGGACGAAAGAAAGTAGACACAGTTGTAGCTGGAGATATTTGTGCTATTGTAGGTTTAGAAGGTTTTGAAATTGGCGATACTATTGCAGATTTCGAAAATCCAGAAGCACTAAAAACCATTGCCATAGATGAACCAACAATGAGTATGTTGTATACCATTAACGATTCTCCTTTCTTTGGTAAAGATGGAAAATATGTTACTTCTAGACACATAAAAGAGCGTTTGGATAAAGAACTTGAAAAAAACCTTGCTTTACGTGTTGAAGCAACAGATAGTGCAGATAAATTTATGGTTTATGGTAGAGGGGTTCTTCATTTATCAGTTTTAATAGAAACTATGCGTCGAGAAGGTTACGAACTTCAAATTGGACAGCCTCAAGTAATTATAAAAGATATTGAAGGTGTAAAATGCGAACCTTTTGAAGAAATGACTATAGATTTACCAGAAGAAGTATCTGGAAAAGCTATAGAAATGGTTACAATGCGTAAGGGTGAAATGTTAAGTATGGAAGCAAAAGCAGATAGAATGGTTTGTGAGTTTATTATTCCATCTAGAGGAATTATAGGTCTAAGAAATCAATTACTTACAGCAACAGCTGGTGAAGCAATAATGGCTCATCGTTTTAAGGAGTATAAACCAATTAAAGGTGGTATTCCAGAAAGACAAAATGGTTCTTTGGTTTCAATGGAGAATGGTACAGCAATTCCATATTCTATTGATAAGCTACAAGATAGAGGTAAGTTTTTTATTAATCCAGGAGAAGCTATTTACGAAGGACAAGTTATTGGTGAAAACTCTAGAGGAGACGATATGGTTGTTAATGTAACTAAAACAAAAAAGCTTACAAATGTAAGATCTGCAGGTGCAGACGATAAAGCTAAAATCGTTCCTGCTATTAAGTTTTCTCTTGAAGAGGCTTTAGAATATATTCAAAAAGACGAATATGTAGAAGTAACTCCTGATCACTTACGTTTAAGAAAAATTCTATTAAAAGAAGTTGATAGAAAACGTAATAAAGCTATTTAATTTTGGAAATATTCGGAATATCAATAACAGAATGGGTTGGCTACGCAGCAATGATAGTCTTACTTATATCGTTTATGATGAAGCGCGTTAGAAAATTACGCATTATTAATAGTTTAGGCTGTACGTTATTTGTTATTTATGGTTTTATGCTATCTACATCGTGGCCAATTGTAATTTCTAACGTGGCAATAATTTGTATTAATTTCTATTACTTATTTGTTAAGAAAAATTAGTATTTTCACACAGAGTAAACCATCAAACAACTTCAGAGATTTATTCTGTAAAAAAATATACAAAAAATAACTCCTCAGAATGGAATGCATTTTTAAATACTGCTAAAAATGCTACGTTTTTATTTCATAGAGATTTTATGGATTATCATCAAGATAGATTTGATGATTTTTCTTTAATGATTTATAAGAAAAATAAGCTCATTGCTGTTTTACCAGCAAATAAAGTAGAAGATAAAATCTTTTCGCATCAAGGATTGACATATGGTGGACTAATACTTAGAAAAGATTTAAATTTTAAAGATATATTAGAAGGTTTTAAAAATTGTATGGAGTTATTGGTTACTAATGGTTTAAAAGAACTGTATTTAAGTCTAATTCCAGATATATATAAAACCTATCCAAGTAACGAAATTGACTATTTACTTTTTAAACTAGAAGCTAATCTTTACAGACGAGATACGAGTTCTTCAATATTCTATAATGAGCCGTTAAAAATTCAATCTAATAGACTTCAAGGAAAGAAAAAAGCAGAAAAACTTCAATTAGAGATTAAAGAAGAATCAACTTTTAATGCTTTCTGGAATGAAATTTTAATTCCTAATTTAGATAAAACATATGGATCAGAACCTGTTCATAGTCTAGATGAAATTTCTTTGCTAAAAAAGAGTTTCCCTAAAAACATCAGACAATTTAATGTATACCAAAACAATAATTTAGTAGCAGGTGCAACTATTTTTGACATTAAAACTGTGGCACATGTTCAATATATTTCTGCTAATGAAGACAAGCAAAAATTGGGAAGTTTAGATTTTTTATTTGAGCATTTAATTAACGTTACGTTTAAACATAAAGTATATTTTGATTTTGGCACATCTAATAAAAACCAAGGCCAACAAATAAATGAAGGGTTATTGTATTGGAAAGAAGGATTTGGTGCACGAACAATAACTCAGGATTTCTATTGTGTAGATTTAAATAATAAGCATAAACTAGATACTATACTTAAATGATTGAGTTTCTAAACTTACAAAGTATTAATAAAGCTTATGAAGCTAAATTCAAATTAGAATTTGAAAAGTTTTTAGATTCAGGATATTACATTTTAGGAGATGCTGTTAAAAAGTTTGAAGCGAATTTTGCATCATATTGTAAAACCAAGTATTGTGTTGGAGTTGGTAATGGTTTAGATGCACTTACACTTATTTTTAAAGCATATATTCAATTAGGTAAACTTAAAAAAGGGGATGAGGTTATAGTACCTGCAAACACATATATAGCAACTATTTTGGCAATTATACAAGCTGGATTAAAACCAAAACTTATTGAACCAAATACTAAAACTTATAATTTAGATATTGAGGAATTAGAGAAATCAATAACCAACAAGACAAAAGCCATTTTAGTTGTGCATTTGTATGGACAGTTAGCAAATATGGATGCTATTAATACCATTACAAAAGATAAAAATCTAATTGTTATAGAAGACGCTGCACAAGCACATGGAGCACAAAATAAAAACGGAGTTAAAGCAGGAAATTTATCTGATGCAGCTGGTTTTAGTTTCTATCCAACAAAAAACCTGGGAGCTTTAGGAGATGCTGGTGCAGTGACGACAAACGATAAATATCTTGCTGATATTATTAAGAAGCTTCGTAATTATGGAACATCTTCAAAATACGTTAACGACATTGTTGGTGAAAACTCTAGACTAGACGAGTTACAAGCGCTATTTTTAGACATCAAGCTAAAAGATTTGGATAAACACAATTTGAAACGTGTTGAAATTGCAAAAATCTACTTGGAAAACATTTCAAATAAAAAAATCAATCTACCTTATTTTTCAGGAAAAATGGACCATGTTTTTCATCAGTTTGTTATTGAAGTTGACTATAGAAATCGGTTTTTGGAACACATGAAAACTCATGGAATTGGAACTTTAGTGCATTATCCAATTGCTCCACATAAACAAGAGGCATTATTAAATTATAAAGATTTATATTTACCAACAACTGAAAACATTCATGAAGTAGTGGTAAGTTTGCCTTTGCATCCTTGCTTGAATTCAAAAGAAATTAAAGAAATTATTAAAGTTGTAAATAAGTATTAATTGAAGAAGTTAATAGACTACATAAACAAAAAAGTACTTATTAAAGTTGTTTGGTTGCATTCTGCAACGGTTATAACAAAGATTTCAGCTGGATTTTTAATTACTAAATTTATTGCTGTTTTTATTGGAGCAGAAGGTTTAGCGTTAATAGGTAATTTGCGTAATTTTTTAACTGCTGTTCAGTCTTTTGCAACCGTAGGGTTATACAACGGAATTGTAAAATATGTTGGTGAATGTAAAAACGATATTAAAGAACTGAGTAAAGTAATTTCTACATCGTATTACTTAGGTTTTGCTGCAACTACCTTAATAAGTCTCTTATGTTATTACAATGCAGATATTATAAACAATCTGGTTTTTTCATCGCAGTATAATTTTAAATATATTATTAAAATTCTTGCTATTGCAATACCATTTTATGCGTTAAACATGTTCTGTTTTTCACTAATGAATGGGTTTGCAAAGTATAAGTTTTTAATGATTATTAATATTATTGGGCAGATTCTAGGTTTACTGGTTACACTACTATTAATATGGCAAAATAATATTGATGGTGCATTAATTTCAGTTGTTATTTCACCTTCGTTAATTTTCTTAATTACGATTGTAGGAATTCTGTACAGAAGAAACCTTATGAGGCATGTTAAGGTATCTAGTATAGATTTTGGCTTCATGAAAAAATTCACATCTTACGGCGTTATGGCTGTAATTACAGGAATTGCTTTTCCTTTAATTATGATTGGAATTAGAAACTATATAATAGACACTCAAGGTATGCGAGATGCTGGGTATTGGGAGGCAATGAATAGGATTTCTTCATACTATTTAATGTTTGTAAACTCAATAATGACATTATATTTTTTACCACGTTTTTCTGAAATTGATAGTAAAAAAGAATTCAGACAAGAAGTGTTTAGTTTTTACAAAACAATAATTCCAGTGTTTGCTTTAGGGCTTTTTGTTATTTACCTTTTAAAACCATTTGTAGTAGCCTTGTTTTTAACTGAAAATTTTGTTTTTGTTGAAAACTTATTTGGATGGCAATTATTGGGAGATCTAGTTAAAATTATGGCTATTGTAATTGCTTATCAGTTTATAGCTAAAAAAATGTTTATACATTTTATAGTTACTGAAAGCTTTTTAATAATTGCAACGTATTTTACGAGTGTCTACCTCATAGATATTTATGGTGTTAAAGGTGCTAATATGGCTCATTTTTTTAGTTATGCCATGTACTACATTATAATACTTATAATATTTGGAAGTTCTCTGTTTGGATTGATTCCAGAAGAAATTAAAGACGAATAGTAAGACGTATTTCTTACTACTTTTTTATGACTGAAAACCAAAAAGCATACAGACAAATATTTGCTGCAACTTCAATTTTTAGTAGTGTTCAAATACTAAATATACTGGCTTCAATTGTGAGATCTAAATTTGCTGCAGTTTTAATTGGGCCTATTGGAATTGGAATTTTAGGAGTATTGAATTCTGTAATTAATTTAATCTCTGGAATATCAAAAATTGGATTAGATATTAGCTCTGTAAAGGATATTGCATTTGCAAATAAAAAAGGAGATGAAAAAAAAGTAAATGAATTAATTTTTACATTAAAAAGAATACTTTGGTTTACTGGACTTTTAGGCGCTATTTTAACAATTGTTTTATCTTCTGTTTTAAGTGAGATTACTTTTAATAACGCTGATTATACTTTAGCATTTATTTGGCTTTCAATAGCAGTTTTATTTAATCAATTAACGGTTGGTAATCTAGCTATTTTACAAGGATTAAGGAAATTACGTCACTTGGCTATTGCAAATTTAATTTCAAGTTTTGCAAGTGTAATTATAGTTGTTCCATTTTACTATTATTTAGAGTTAAGGGGTATTGTTCCTTCAATGATAGTGGTTTCTATAGTCACTTTTTTTATTTCAATGTTTTATATAAGAAATTTAAAGCAATCAAAGCATCATCAATCTTTCTCTGAAACTATAACAAAGGGAAAAGCTATGATTAAACTAGGTGTAGTATTAAGTATTAATAGTTTGATTTCTTTATTTGTCGCTTATATAATGCAAGTTTATGTAACTAATTTTGGAGGATTAACAGAAGTAGGGCTTTATAATGCTGCTATAATAATAATTAACTCTTATGTTGGTTTGGTTTTTAATGCTATGAGTAAAGATTATTACCCAAGGTTAGCAGAAACTATTGAAGACAATTTATCAATAAACAAAAATGTTAGAAAACAAGCTTTGTTTACAATATTATTATTAGCTCCAATAATAGTACTTTTTATTGCTTTTGCTCCAATAATTATTAAACTAATTTATTCTAAAGAATTCCTACCTATTATAACTTTTGTTTCCTTAGCACTTATTGGAACATTATTTAAAGCCTTATCATGGTCCAAAGGATATGTTATTATTGCAAAAGGTGATTCAAAAGTTTTTATTAAAACTGCAATTGGTTTTAATATGTTGTTACTAATATTGAATATTATAGGTTATAATTTGTATGGATTTACAGGACTAGGAGTCAGTTTTATTATTCATTTCTGTATCCACTATCTCGTAATTACTTTAATAATGAAGTTTAGATATAATATTTCTTATGATAAAGAAGTTATAAAAGTTTTTTTATTTAGTTTATTAATAACAAGTTTTACATATGCATTTACATTTATTAGAAATGATGTCTATAAATTTGCATTACTTTCATTAGCTTTACTACTATCTGTGTTTTTTTCAGTTTATTATTTGAATAAAAAAATGGATTTGATAGCGTTTTTAAAGAAAAAAAATAATGATTAGGTCTATTTTAAGAAAAATAAAAAATAAATTAAAACTCTATTGGTCTATTAATTGGGTAAAATCAATATACTTCAATTTTAAAAAATTACCATTTACTCAAGCAAAAGTTTTACCAATTATTTTTTATGGCCCAATACGATTTACTAATATTTCAGGAAAAGTTATAATTAAAAAAAAGAATGTAAAGTTTGGAATGATTGGTATTGGTCAACGATTTGAACTTATTAAAAAGCATAAGGGAAATGCAGAGTTGAATCTTAGAGGTACCCTTGTTTTTAAAAATTATACTCATATAGGAAAAGATTGTTTTGTAAATGTAAAAGATAATGCATATTGTGAATTTGGTTTTATGAGTTGTTTAGGATCTGATGTTAAATTGATTTGTACAAAAAAAATAATTTTAGGTGATTGGGTTGGAATAGGATATGAGTCTCAATTAAGTGACTCTAATTATCATCCTATGAAAAACTTAGAGTCAGGTGAATACTTTAAAATTTCTGAACCAATTTTAATTGGAAATTATAATTCTTTCTCAAATAGAGTGTCAATTCAGTTAGGTACAAGAACCCCAAATAATTGTGTTATTGCATCAAATTCTTTATGTAATAAAGATTATACAGATTTGGGTGAAAAAATATTAATTGGAGGAATCCCAGCAAAACTTCTTAAATCTAATTTTGTAAGAGATTGGGAATCTGAAAAAGAAATGCTTTTAAAGAGCAAAATACTGTGGCAAGATTATAAAGATATCCTGAAATAATTAAATGTTTTTCTTTTTGAAAACAGCTGGATTTCCAAACCAAATTTCGTTTTCAGGTATGTTTTTATTTACAAAAGATAAGGCTCCTATTACACTATTTTTTCCAATAGTAATTCCATGATGAAGTACACTTCCAGTACCTATAAATGTGTTTTCTTCAATTTTTGCACCACCTATTTGGTTTTTATCTTCGTCTAAATTGTTAAACATTACCTTTGGACTTATATATACATTATCTTTAATTACTGAACCTCTAGCAATTATACTGTGATATCTAATAGTAACATTATTTCCAATAATACAGTTTCCAGATGAACTGACTTTAGAGTCAATTAAACAATTAGATCCAATTTTAGTACTTGACCTTAATTCAACATAATTTTTTATTTCAGTATTATCTCCAATGATAACGTCATCTTCAATAATACAGAAATTTCCAATCTTAACATTTTTACCAATTTGAGCTTTAACTGAAATGATACTTTTAGACATAAAAAAAGATTAAGAAAGCAAAGTTAATTATTACTCCAAACATTCAAATACTTTTGAGCAATAATAATATAGTTATGTTCTTTTTCAATAAAAGCTCTGGCATTGCTAGAAATTTCTTCAATTTGTTTAGGGTTTTGAATTAACCATTCTAATTTTTTTGTTATAACTTTTGTATTTGGAAGCGCATTAATTGCAACAGAATCTTTTTTTATGTTGTAATAATTCAACCATTCTTGTTCTGCTCCTGTAAAAACAACTTTTCCTTTAGCCATAGCTTCTAAAGCATTATAACCTTGATCGTAAGCATATACTTGATCTAGTAAAATATGAGCCTTGCTATAAAGATTTATATAGTCATCATATGGAATACTTTCTACTCTAATTATTTCAACTTTTTGAGGAAATTTGTTTTTTATTATTTCTAATGCTTCATCAAAAAAACGATTACCTTTTTTAATGTAATTTTGTTTGTTTACGCCATGAAAAATCACAAGCTTATCATTATAGTCTATCGATTTTGGTTTTAAAACATCAATATTTATTGGATTTGGTATTAAACCTAAATATTTTGAATGATCTTTTAAAGGAATATGGTAATCAATATCTGAAGCAATTAAACCATTGATATTATTAAATAAATATTCATGTAATTTTTTATAAGGCTTGGATATATATTTGATTATAAATTTGTAATTTCCTTTTAATTTTTTATTTTCTTTAAATGGAGTTAAAATGGAATATTTAAACTTTTCATCATAAGCAAATTTTACACTCAAATAATCAGTTCCACAAGACAATAAAAACACTTTTTTGTTTTGATTGAATAGTGTCTTAAGCAGTTTTATTTCTCTTTTAGGTGCAGTTTTTAAACTATTTTCATTTATAAGCTGAACCACATCATAATCAGTTAATTGTGGAATGATTTTTTTGATTTTGAAATAATATTCTAATTCAGGTAAGCTTACTTTAAAAATCTTATCAATTCCTTTAGCTATAAAGTGCAAAAATTTGTTAGATATAAAAATTGAAGTTACTTTAATGTCGGCAGGATAATTCTTAAACCCATCACCAGTTCCAATTAAGGTAACTTCATGTCCTAATTTTATTAATCCCTCTTTTAACGTATTATGAAGTCTACTATATTCTCCAACTAATAAAATCTTCATTTATTCATATCTTTGTTTCAAAGATAGTTTATTGACAACAACCTTAAATACTGAAGCAAAAAAAATTGAAATTCTAATTTCTACCATGAACAGAACTTCTATGGATTTTCTGTATAAAATGACAGAACAGTTAGAATTTACAAGCCTAGAATATTTAATTGTAAATCAAACTTCAAAAGATAAATTATTAGTTTCAAAAGATAATAATGTTAGAGTTATTAACTCTTTTGAAAAAGGTTTAGCGAAGAGCAGAAATGTTGCTATAGCTCATGCAAAAGGAGATATTTGTCTATTAGCAGATGATGATGTTAAGTATTTTTCAAAATTGAATGAAAAAATATCTCAAGCATTTATTAGTAAAAAAGAAGCTGATATTATTACTTTTCAAATGGTTGATGAACATGGAAATTTGTTTAGGGATTATCCAGACATACTTAAGCATAATAAAAAAACATTATATCTAGTAAATTCAGTTGGTATTGCCTTTAAGAGAAAAAATTTATTAGATAGAAAAGTTCTATTTAACGAGCTATTTGGTCTAGGATCGATATTTGAAACTGCAGATGAGTATGTTTTTTTAAGAAACGCCTTAAATAAAAATCTTAATATGTGTTTTGAACCAGTATCTATTTTAGAGCATGCTTATAAAAGTTCAGGAAAAAATGAAGGATTTGATAAATTAATTTTTGCAAGAGCAGCTCTTTTTTATAAATATTCAGGATTTTTAGCTTACTTGAGATTATTCAAGCATTTATATCTTGTATATAAAAACAAGGGAATTAAATTTTCTCAACTTTACAGTAAATATAAAGTAGGTTTAAAAGGTATAAAAGAATATAAAATGTATCTTAGGAAAGGATTAGAAAAACGATGAAAATAATTGATATTCCAGTAATAAAAGATGTAAGAGGTAACTTAGGTGTTTTAGAAAAAGACACTGTTCCTTTTACAGTAAAACGTGTGTATTATTTATTTGATGTACCAAGTGATGCCTATAGAGGAGGACATGCTCATAAAGAGCAAATGGAGATTTTAGTTGCTTTAAGCGGAAGTTTTGAAGTAATTCTGGATGACGGAAAAAAACGAATTAAAACACTTTTAAATAAACCCAACAAAGGACTATTTATACCCAAAAATACGTGGAGAGAATTAGAAAACTTTTCTTCAGGATCTGTATGTTTAGTTTTATCTTCTGATATTTATAAAGAAGAAGATTATATTAGAGATTATGATGAATTTAGATTGTTTCTAAGTAAGCTATAACTTATTAATTATAAGCAGTAAGATATACATTATTCCTTTTTAAAATTTGTTGAAATTGTTTTATAGATACTAATAAAAAACGAGGAGTAGATAGTAATAACTTCTGTTTAAAGTTTAAATTTTTGTAATTAATTTCATTTTTAATTTTTTTGTAAATATTTATATCATTATTGATTTTGCTTCGTATAGCTAAAGCATATCTATTAATGTCTAAATATATTTTTAAAGAGGAGTTGTTTTTCTCTTCGTCTTCAAATTTATTAATGTATTGATATCTTATTTCATTGTATTCTTCTTTAGAAAGACTTTTTGACACATGAATATTATAAGTCATTGTTATTTTTGGATTGAAAGCTATCTTATATTTTAAAGCATATCTAATCCATAAATCAATGTCTTGACCTGTTTTTAAGTGGGTGTCAAATTCACCAATTTCTATAAAACTTTCTTTAGTAAAACAAACCGCAGAAGTCCAAGCAACAGAGTTAATAATACTAGCTTTAAAATAGTCTTTTACAATTATACATTTATCATTATAAGTAAAATTAAATTTTGCAGGAAGACAAAGTTTTTCATTGTAAACTATCTCGTAATTTGCACAAAACAATCCAGCATTAGGAAGAGTGTTTATTAGCCTTTTTAACTCTTTAAGGTGATTTGTGTGCCAAATATCATCTGCATCTAGAAGGGCAATATAGTCTGCTTTTGCTTCAGAAATTCCTTTATTTCTAGCAACTGAAACTCCAAGATTATTTTGATTTATAATTCGTATTCTCTTGTCGTTAATCTGAGAAATTACGTCTAAACTCTTATCAGTACAACCATCATTTACAATAATAATTTCAAAGTCATTAAATTCTTGAAGCAAAACACTTTTCAATGAATGTTCTATATGTTTTTCTTTATTGAATAAGGGTATTATAACTGAGAAAAAAGGCATATTTACTTACGTTGTATGAAGCAAAAGTAAGTAAATTTATATACTTTAAATATGTTAAGAGATGGATTAGAAGAAATTAATTTTTTCTCCATATAAGTATTGTATTTTGAAAACAGTTTTGCAAAAAAGTAATCTATAGATAGCTTTGATAAGTAATAATATAAATTTCCAATTGGAGAAAATTCTCTGTCAATTAATTTTTTCTCAATTATCAATTTCAAATTATTTAATGCAAGTTTAGTTTTTTCTAAAAACTCACTATTAGAAGTCTCATCTTTATGAACTAGTGGGTTTTCAATATGTTTTATTTTAATGCTTTTGGTTTTTAAGTTAAAAGCAAATAATAAATCTTCATAACCATAATTTATTAAACTAGATTCGTATAAAACATTTTGTGCTATAGATTTTTTAATTAATAGATTACTACTAAGCGTACTTCTGTAAGGTTCTTTAGATCTTTTTTCTTTATTTAAACTTTCATTTTGCTTTCCATATTTCCATCTTAATAAAAATTCAGACTTAGGTGGTGAGTCAAAGTATTTTATACCTCCAAAAGCAACATCAAGGTTTTTATCAATTATTTTTAAGTAATTTAGAATATATTCTTTATTGGGTATATGCATATCAGCATCAATTAATAGAATATAATCATACTTGGCTTTAGAAATTAATTTATTTCTAATCTTGCTTCTACCAATATTTTTTATGTTTTCTATAAATTTAGAATTGGTAAGTGAGTTTATTTTTTGATTTTCAATGTTTAAATGACTAAATGACCCATCATCAATACAGATTAATTCAAATTTAATATTTTGCTTTAAAGCTTGTGCTTCAAGTTCTTGTGCAAGAGGCAAAATATTGTAATTATAAGTTGGTATTAATATAGAAAGCATTAATAAGTTTTAAATTAATTTATCCTTTGCGTTGCACAACTTCAAATACGTTACTGTCTTCGCATTTAAGTGTTTTGCTTGGATATTTTAGAAGCATTGCATAATCGTGAGTAGCCATAAAAATTGTATGCCCTTTTTTGTTCAGCTCTTGCAGAACTTCCATAACTTCTATACTTGTCTGTGGATCTAAATTTCCAGTTGGTTCGTCTGCAAGAATAAGTTCTGGGTCGTTCAATAATGCACGAGCAATGGCTATACGCTGTTGCTCACCACCAGAAAGTTCGTATGGATATTTAAATCCTGTGGTTTGCATATCAACACGAGTTAAAACATCTTCAATTTTTGCTTCAATTTTCTCTTTATCCTTCCAACC
>JABDPN010000335.1 GCA_013042715.1 Flavobacteriaceae bacterium
CGATATTCATGGTTGGAATTTTCTAGGAAAGGGATACGACGAACAGTTAGAATATGTTAGATTGTTAGCGAGTGGAGACACAAATCATCCAAGATATAACGAGGCTAAAGCGCAACTGGATAAAGAGTATCAAAAAGCCCTTGGTTCAAAAAATAGAATAGAGCAAATATATCAGCAAGTTAATACTGCTGATAAAGCTATTGCTAAACACCTAAAAAAAGATATTTATACAAGAGATGAGGTTAATGCGATAAAAACAGAAAATCAAGAACTAAAGCAACATGTGTCGCTAATAAAGCAAATGTATGCTTTTGGTTTTGACTCGGTTACAGAAATAAAAAATGAAATAAATGATGACATTTTGTATTATACAGAACGCTTAAACTATCATTTTAATAAAGATTTTAGTGGTAGAAAAACTGGTGATAACCCAGACGATTTCACTCAAATAATTTATGGAGATAATAATGTTAAGCATGTAAAATCTGCTGAAGATCATGGAACTCATGTTGCTGGTATTATTGCTGCAAAACGAAACAATGGTAAAGGAATAGATGGCGTTGCAAATAATGTTGAAATAATGGCTATTAGAGTTGTGCCTAATGGTGATGAGTATGATAAGGATGTTTATTTAGCTATAAAATATGCGGTAGATAATGGCGCAAAAGTTATAAATACAAGTTTTGGTAAAGATTATTCACCTCAAAGTGATAAAGTAAGAGAAGCAATAGCTTATGCGAGTCAGAATGATGTAGTAATAGTAAATGCTGCAGGTAATGACAAACAAGATCTTGACAAAAAAGATACGTTCCCAAATGATGCTGTAGGTACAGGAAAAGAAGTATCTAATACATTTATTACAGTAGGAGCTTTATATCCAAAATATGGATCAGAGGTGATTGCTAGCTATTCAAACTACGGAAAAATAAACGTAGATATTTTTGCTCCTGGCTCTAAAATATATTCTACAGTTCCAGAAAATAACTACAATAACATGAATGGTACATCTATGGCTTCTCCTGCTGTTGCGGGAATTGCTGCTCTTATTAGGTCGCAATATCCAAAACTAAGTGCTGCTCAAGTAAAACAAGTAATTTTAGAATCAGGTTTGCCATTAAAAGCAAAGGTAATAGTTGGCGGAAATTCTTCCAATATTAAATCTTTTGATGCTTTATGCACATCTGGAAAAATTGCTAACGCTTATAACGCTTTAATTTTAGCTTCTAGAATTACTAATTAATTACAGTTTAATTCATGAAAAATATACTTTGTGTTCTTGCGGTTTCACTAATCTGTAAGGGTCAAATATTTGCTCAAAATCAAGGATATTGGCAGCAACATGTTGATTATAAAATGATAATTGATATGGATGTAAACACGTTTAAGTACATAGGAAAACAAGAGTTAATATATACCAATAATTCACCAGATACTTTAAACAGAGTTTTTTATCATTTATACTTTAACGCATTCCAGCCTGATAGCGAAATGGACGTGCATTCTAGATCAATTGCAGATCCAGATAAACGAATAAAAGATAGAATAAGTAAACTAAAACCTGTTGAAATAGGATACATAAACGTTAATAAACTTACTCAAAACGATGTAAGTGTAGATTTTTTTATTGAAGGAACAATTATGGAGGTTAAGTTAGCAAAGCCAATTACTCCAAACAGTTCAGTTAAATTTGACATGGATTTCTACGCACAAGTTCCTGTTCAGATAAGACGAAGTGGAAGAAATAATAAAGAAGGTGTTGCATTATCTATGACGCAATGGTACCCAAAAATAGCTGAATATGATTTTGAAGGCTGGCATGCAGATCCTTACATAGGAAGAGAGTTTCATGGTGTCTGGGGAAATTTTGATGTTACAATAAACATTGACAAAAAATACACTGTTGGAGGAACAGGAATACTTCAAAACTCAAATGAAATTGGTCATGGTTACGAAAGTAGTGCACCGAACCTTCCTAAAGGAAGCAATTTATCCTGGCATTTTACAGCTGAAAAAGTTCATGATTTTGCTTGGGCTGCTGATAAAGATTTTATTCATGATAAAGTAAGCACAAAACATGGAACAACGGTTCATTTTCTTTATAAAAACAATTTAAAAGAAAAGTATAAAAATAATTGGAAAACTTTACAGCCTGTAGCTGTTCAAGCTATTGAGTATTTTGGAGAAATTATTGGAGAATATCCTTACAAACAATATTCTGTTATTCAAGGTGGAGATGGTGGAATGGAATACCCTATGTGTACTCTTATTACGGGAAAGCGTTCTTTAAACAGTTTGGTTGGTGTAACTGTTCACGAAATTGCTCATGCATGGTTTCAGTTTTTACTAGCAACCAACGAAACTAAACACTACTGGATGGATGAAGGGTTTGCTAGCTATATTGAAGAGTTGGCGCTTGCAAAATTCTATAAACATGACAAAGAAAATATCTT
>JABDPN010000003.1 GCA_013042715.1 Flavobacteriaceae bacterium
TGATATGGGAAAAGCGTACTACGATTCTCAACCTGCTTACCAAGTTCCTATGAAAGCTGCTTTTAAATATTTAAAAGGTTTAGTGAACTTTAGAGAAAATCCAGAAGCAAATATTGATTCTGCTATTGCTTTGTTTGATGAAGCTTTAAAAATGGCACCAAATTATAAACATGCACAATTCTCTAAAGAGGCATTAGTGGCAAAGAAAAATTCAGCAGAGACCATTAAAGAATAGTTTAATATTATAAAATGAACAATAAAAAAGGGCAACCATAGGGTTGCCCTTTCTTTTATAACTTTCTTGGTTTTATTACCAAATCTTTACACGTTCTTCTGGAGTTAAATACATTTTATCACCTTCTTTAATATCAAAGGCTTCATAAAAAGCATCTACATTTTTAAGTGGTTGAATAGCTCTATAGATTCCTGGAGAATGTGGATCTGTTTTAATTTGTGTTCTTAAGGCATCTTCCCTTGATAATGTTCTCCATATAGTTGCCCAAGACATAAAGAAACGTTGTTCTGGTGTAAATCCATCAATGTTTTCTGGTCTACCATTTTTCTCGAAGAGTAACTGTAAACCATCATAAGCTCCAAGAACACCTCCAAGGTCACCAATGTTTTCACCTAAAGTAAACTCACCATTAATAAACACACTATCTAATACTTCAATAGCACTGTATTGTTCTGCTAGTTTTTTACCTCTAGCTTCAAATTCTTTTAAATCCTCTTCTGTCCACCAATTGTTTACATTTCCGTCTCCGTCAAAACGTGCTCCAGAATCATCAAAGGCATGTGAGATTTCATGTCCTATAACAGCACCAATTCCACCATAATTAACAGCATCATCTGCAGTGTAATTATAGAAAGGTGGTTGTAATATTGCTGCAGGAAAAACAATTTCATTATTTAATGGGTTAAAATATGCGTTTACTGTTTGTGGTGGCATTCCCCATTCAGTTTTATCCACTTTTTCACCTATTTCAGATAAGTTTTTCTTTAAACCCCAATCTGCAACAGCTAGCATGTTTTCTGCATAACTATTTCCTTCTTTTACTTGTAGTTTAGAATAGTCTTCCCACTCGTCTGGATATGCAATTTTAACTGTAAACTTGTCTAGTTTTTCAATTGCTTTTTGTTTGGTGTCGTCTGTCATCCAGTCAAGATTACTTATTCTGTTTTGGAAGGCTATAATAACATTAGCAATCATTTCTTCAGCTTTAGCTTTTGCTTCAGGTGGAAATTTAGCATCAACATAAAGTTTGCCAATAGCTTCTCCAACAGTACCATTTACAGTTCCTAGAGCTCTTTCTTCTGCTGGTCTTTGTACTTTTGTTCCATTAAGTGTTTTGCTATAAAAATCCCAATTAGCTTTTTCAATTTCTGTTGTTAAGTAGCTAGCAGCATCATTTAAAGTATTCCAAGTCATAAGTGTTTTAATATCTTCTATACTTGTTTCTGAAAGGAATTGCTGAAGCGATTCCATATACTTTGGTTGCATAACCATTACAGTATCTAGCTTTTTAGTCACACCAAGATCTGTAATGAATTGTTCCCATTTAATAGCAGGAGTCATTTCTTGAAGTTCTGCTAAAGTTCTTGGATTATTAAAATTTCTAATATCTCTACTTTGTACTTTGTCTAATCTTGGTTCAGCAAGCTTCGTTTCTAAAGCTAAAATAGTATTAGCTGTTTCTCTTGCTTTTGCTTCATCAAAATCAATAAACTGAAGCATTCTGGTTATATGGTCTAGATACTGCGAGCGTCTTTCTTTAGATTTTTCGTCTTGATCTATATAATAATCTCTGTCTGGTAAACCTAATCCTCCAGGAACAATATAAGCAGCATTTACGCTACTATCATTTAAATCTGGAAAGGATGCAAATCCCATAAAAGGAGCAGAAACACCTAGTGTAGTTGCATAAATATTTACCATATCGTCCATAGAGTTTATACCATTAATGGCTTCAAGCAATGGTTTTAATGGTTCAAGACCTGCTTCATTTCTAGCTACAGTATCAAGCTCTGATTCAAAAATTAATAGAGCTTTCTTTTGGTCTGTACCTTCTGCATAGGTACCTAATTCTTTAGAAGTGTTTAAAATTTCTAAAACATCTGCACGAGTAGATTTACGTAATACTCCAAATCCTCCCCAACGTGATTCCTCGTCTGGAATAGTATTAGTTTTCATCCAGTTCCCATTTACATAGTTGTAAAAGTCGTCTTTTGGACTAACAGAAGTGTCCATGTTTTCAAGGATAATTCCAGGAATTTTTTCTACTTCTGCAAGATCTTTTTTAGAATCTTCTTTACAAGATGTAAAGCCAAATAGTGTTACTAATACAAGTAAAAAAAGTGTTTTAATGTTAGTTTTCATATGTTTTCTGTTTAATGATTACAAGATACTTATTATTTAGTATTGAAAATCTTTTTAAAGTTACATATTAACAAAAAATTAAGAGTACCAAACAAAAGAAAAGCGAACTGTAATTACAATTCGCTTTTAAATGAAATTTTATTTTTTATCTATTTAAGAATTATTTTTTTGTTTTTGTAGACACTATTGGATTCTATTTTTAAAAAGTATATTCCAGGAGCAAAATTGCTCATGTTAAGTTGGAAATGATTTTGAGAATTATCGATATCTTTTCTGGAAAGAATAGTTTTTCCGGTTATATCAATAATATTGAAATTGAAATCTGTAGGTGTCGCAAATTTTATATTAAAGATATTGTTTGAAGGATTAGGATAAACTATAAAACTATTTGTTGCATGTTCAGCATTACTTAAAGTACCTTCTACGACTAAATCGTCAATTACTGCACCTTCAAAGTTAACAGCGTAATCTGCATGAAAAATAAATCTAAAAATAATACTAGATTCGTTAGTGAAGTCATTTAGATTGTATTGGTAGTTTGAAATAGTTGTATTCACACCAGTCCATTGTCCACCTACACAATTATAACAATCATTTGCAATACCATCTCCAGCTATCCTAGAGCTATTGTACCAATTAGGACTTTCTTCACCTAATAGTAACCAAGAATTACCTTCGTCTATAGAATACTCTACATATAATAAATCCCAATCTTGTTCAATTTGGTATGCCATATTAAATTTTAAAACAGGACTAGAAATATTAGAGAGATTATAACATTCCGTATATAGATATGATTTTGAATTGTCTGGATGATTTCCATCTAAATTAGTTCCATAAACATTAAACATAGAAGAATATGTGTTTAAAACAGATCCAGTTGGAGCTCCTCTTTCCCAGACTGAATCGCCACCCTCAGTATTATAACTTATAAGATTTTTTTCTGATAATTCAAAATCGTTTACTTCTCCTACAAGCCCTTCTGTATTGATAAAAAATTCTTTAGAAATACTATTGTTGCTAGAAAACGTATCATTTGGAATAGTAGCTTCAATATCTAAAGAGTATTTACCTTTTGATAGATTTAATTGTGGCAATGTAATTTGTATATTCTCTTGTGAATTAAGTGTTCCTGTCCATGTGTAAATACTATTTGCTCCACCATTTAATGAATAGGTGAAATCAATAGTATTAATTAGGTTTTGTCCATTATTCTTAACATTAACAATAGGACTAAAATCAGAACATTTAACGCTATTTAAACTTGGGTCAATTAATCCATCAATTCTCAAATCATTAGTTGCTAGTTGAATTGTTCCCATATCGCTTTCCCAAATTCCTCTACCATAAGTTCCAGCTACTATTTTATTTTCTATAGTGTTTATAGCTAAATCCCTAACAGAAGTATTAGGTAAATTGTTGTTAAATTCTTCCCATGATGCAGAAATGTCATCGTATTTAAAAACACCAACATGAGTTCCTAAAAATAAGGTATTTGATACATCGTCTGGTCTATGCTTAAGCATATTTTTGGTTACTGAAGGTAAATTTCCAGTGATTTCTGTAAATGAAGAACCACCATCATTTGATTTATAAACTCCTCCACCAAAACCTGAAGTTGTAACATAAACTATATTGCTGTTATTATTGTTGACTTCTATTGATGTTATATTGTTATCGAAAGTAGTTTGAATAGAAAAAGAAATACCTCTGTCTGTACTTTTTCTTAAACCATTATTTATAGCTATAAAAATGTTATTAGGGTTGATTGGATCAATTTCTAAAATATCAATATTAGTCCCAAATGAGGGTGATATTGCGTCCCAACCATTTCCATTAAATTTATATAAGCTATTGTACCCAGAATAGACTTCACTTTCCTTATTAACAGCTAAAGGCGTAATCCAGTTACCAGTTCCATTGTTTTGAGCATCTAATTCTGCTCCATTAAATACTTGTGTTCCACTTTGTCCAGATGTTGATGAGAAAAATAATCTAGATCCATATTGCATGAAGCCATAATAGTTATTGTCATTGTTAGGATCAACTACGCTTTCCATACCATCTCCACCATGATAATTACTCCATTGATTGTCATATCCAAAACCACCATTGTCTTGCGTGCCTCCTGCAATTCTTGAAGAAGTTTGTTGGGAAACAGAAATTCTATAAAACTGAGAGATTTCCATTCCGGTTGTAAAATCTGTAAATATAATTCCGTTATTGTTAGACTTGAAAAAACCACCATCAGTTCCTGCAAAAAGATCACCATTATAAAATCGTAAAAAGTGAATATCTGCATGTGTATATGAAGCATTGCGTACATTCCAACTGTTTATTTTAGAAAAAGAATCACCTCCATTTGCTGAACTCCAAATATTTAAAACTCCAGTAAAAATCAGATCTTCATTAGTATCTGAAACTGCTAAGGCCATATCAAACCAAGCTTGATCACTTTCAAAAATATCAGTTGAGTTAGCTTTTTGTGTAAATGATGAGCCGCTATTATTAGATTTGTAAATACCTTGATAGCCATTAGATTTAGTTGCACTTAATATATAAACAACATCTCTGTTTGCAGGTGTTACATCTATTGCCATTCTTCCAGAATTACTAGTTGGTAGACCAGAATTAGATAAGGAAAAACTATTACCTCCATTTGTCGACTTATAAAAACGATAAGTGTAAGCGTTATTTACAAAGTCATTTTTAACTGCATATATAGTTCCGTCAAAAACTCCAGTATTTGGGTCAACTGGTTTAAGTTTTATGTCTTTAATATTACCACTTAAGGTTTGAATCCAAGATGTTCCTCCATTATTAGTTTTATAAATACCATTGTTAGTAGCTACCCAAAGCATATTAGAGTTATTTGGATGTATGTAGATATCATTCATTGAAGATGGTGAGTTTGAGGTGTTTAATCCAGTGGAATTCCATGATGTTCCACCATTTATAGATTTATAAACTCCTGCACTAAAAGTATCTCCAGCATCATCATCTCCTGTAGCAATATAAATTATTTGTGTGTTGTTTGGGTCAATCGCAATACCAGAAACTCCAATTTGGGGTAAATTATCTGATAAAGGAGTCCAAGAATTCCCAGAATCCGTAGACTTCCATATTCCTCCAGCTGGAGCTCCAGCATAGTAGATATTTAAATTCACAGGATCCTGAACAATAACATTAACTCTACCAATATTTGAAACACTGGTATCTCTATTTAAGAACGTTGTTGGGCCAAGAGACACCCAATTACTTTCATCTATATTTGTATTGCTTGTTGAGAAATAGTGCGCTTCTTCCCAACTATTCCAGTACTCCTGATTAGAAGGAAGGTAGCCATCACTACCAACAAAATTTTGCCAATATGTTTCCCATCTTTTAAATGGTTTATAGCCACTTCCTTTTACATTTGGATCTTTGTCTTCCCAATATATGTTAAAAGCATCAACAATTTCTTGAAATTTAACTGGCTCTGATCTTTCGGTAACGTTCAGTGACTCCATCCAAGGAGCAGACTCGTTGAATTGAGCATTTCCAATTAGAAATGAAAGTATTGTAATTATAATTGGTAAGTTCTTCATTTTTAGCATTTTTGGGATATAAATTTATGCTTTTTAAAAAATAAATCCAATAATTACATCAATTACAATAGATTTAGTTGTATTTGGTGTTTAAACCTTCTAATTTTATTCAACTTATTTTTCGATTTTTTGTGTATCTTTTTCAAGTTTTTTATTAATCTGAAGGATTAAATTTGAATACGAAACTAAAACGTCTTTGATGTAAGTGATAACGGTTTCCTTCTCAAGGTTTTTTAAATTGTTTATACCTTCCAGTTTAAAAATAGCGGTTTCTAAAGCAGTTAAACGTGCTTGAATTGAAAAAGTGTTAATGTCTTCAGGTATTTGTTCTTTTAAATCCAAAATAAATGTGGTTAAGATTTCATTTTCATCATTAAAAAAAACTAAATCACCTTTTTTTAAAATTTCTATTTGATTGTTTAATTCATTAAAATATAACCAATCATTTGTACTCTTTTCACTTAAATTACTCAATGCATAGTCAGTATATTTAATAGCATCAATATCTTTTGAAGTGATTTTAATCTCTTCGTAAGTATTTGTGTTATTTGAAGTTTCAGTGTTTTTATTTTTACAAGCAGATATGAGTAATATGCAAATAAATATTATAGCACTTTTATATTTAAATTTAAAAATCATTCTAATAATTTAAGTCATTACAAATATATTGTTAATTAGAAAATAGCGTTTAAAATTTAGATTTATTTAGCTTTTTAAATTCTTGCTACAAAACAATAAAATCAATTTAATCTTCTTTAAATTTGTTAATGAAATTGATAAGATACTTATGGAATCAAAAACGTTAATAATTGGTGCTTGTGGACAAATAGGTTCTGAATTATGTTTTAAGCTAAGAAAAACTCTTGGTGAAGAAAATGTAATAGCGTCAGATATTTCAACTGCTAACAGAGAAATAGTTGATAAAGGAAAATTTGAAATCATTGATGCTAAAGACCCAAAAGCAATAAAAGACTGTGTAAAAAAACACAATGTAGACACCATTTATCTGATGGCTGCAATGCTAAGTGCAGTAGGTGAGAAATTCCCTGAAAAAGCTTGGGATTTAAACATGACTTCTTTATTTAATGTACTTAATTTAGCTAGAGATGGTTATGTGAAAAAAGTTTTTTGGCCTTCTAGTATTGCTGTTTTTGGACCTTCTACACCTAAACATAATACACCTCAACAAACAATTATGGAGCCTACAACAGTTTACGGAATGTCTAAGCTATCAGGTGAACGTTGGTGTAATTATTATTTTAATAAATATAATGTTGATATAAGAAGTGTAAGGTATCCTGGAATCATAAGTTGGAAGACACAACCAGGAGGCGGAACGACTGATTATGCAATAGAAATTTATCATAAAGCCCTCGAGCATAAAACCTATAGATGTTTTTTAGAAGAAGATACAGAACTACCTATGATGTATATGGAAGATGCAATAGATGCTACATTACAGATTATGAATGCTCCAAAACAGCAAATTAAACAAAGATCGTCTTACAATCTAGCTGCTATTAGTTTTACTCCTAAGCAAATAGCAGAAAAAATAAAGAGAAAGGTTAAAAGTTTTGAAATCACCTACAAACCTGATTATAGACAAGCCATAGCAAGTTCTTGGCCTGCTTCTATAGATGATTCTAAGGCTAGAGAAGATTGGGAT
>JABDPN010000013.1 GCA_013042715.1 Flavobacteriaceae bacterium
CAGGTAAAGCAATAATATTGCAAGAAGACACCCTTTTTGGTGGGATAGCAAGCGATATTTCAGCTTTAATAATGGAGAACTGTTTTGAATATTTAGATGCACCAGTAAAACGTGTTGCAAGCCTTGAAACGCCTATTCCATTCGCTATACAACTAGAAGAGCAGTATTTACCTAAAAAGCGATTTGAAGATGCTTTAATAGTATTGTTAAACTACTAATAGTACTTAAATGAAACTAATTATATAAAAGTATTAATTTTATTACTATACTGCTTTTGGAATCTGATAATTATTGGTTTTAAAATAATAGTGGAAGCATTAAGACTAGTAATAAATAAAGCCTGAAAACTAATTCAGGCTTTTATGTTTAATTTCTATTTAAAATTTTATGAAAGTATTCCTTTTTCTTTTAAACCTTTTGCATACCACATTAAAAATCCAGCAATAATTACTACAATAATTGGCATGTATAATCTTTGACCTGTTAACTCTACAAAATCTTGCAAAAAGAAATTATAAATCTGTTGAATGATAACAGCAATAAATGAAATCATAAAAAGCATAACGCACCATTTCTTTTTTAATAAAAGTCCAATACAAGCAATTAATCCTGAAAATACTGCAATAGCAAAAGCTGCTGTAACCCAAGCAGGAACATTAGAATACCATGCTTGGTCTGCTTCAGGAAGCGTTTTTAAAATTTCATCAGTCATATACGCTTGTCCTAAATATGCAACTACACCCATAATATTCCATAAAAGTGCAATAATTCCGATAAGCCAAAAAAAGGCATTTGGTTTTTGTGTGTTGTTCATCTTTTTAAGTTTTTAGTTAGTTTGTTAAATATAGTAAAAGATTTTAATAAATACTTCAAATCAATATGCTACAATACTACGTTTCACCTAATGTTGACTAAAAATGAGATATAATAAATGTAACTAAGGTTACGAAATCGTTATCGTTTAAATAAATATGACTAAAGTCATTAATCATACTAGATATATGACTTAATTTTACATCCAATTTAAAAAATGAAACATATAAAACAATCATGGATACATTAAAAGAAACAAAAGCAAGAGTTTATAAGTTTGGAAATAAAACTGCTGATGGTGACAGTACAATGAAAAATCTCTTAGGAGGTAAAGGAGCTAACTTAGCAGAAATGAGTAAGATTGGAATTCCAGTTCCTCCTGGATTTACAATTACTACAGAAGTTTGTACAGAATACAATCAACTAGGTGAAGAAGCTGCGATGAGCTTTATTAGAGAAGAAGTAGAAGAAGCCATTGCTAATATTGAAAATATAATGGGATCTAAATTTGGAGACAAAGAGAATCCATTATTAATTTCTGTTCGTTCTGGTGCAAGAGTATCTATGCCAGGAATGATGGATACTGTTTTAAATTTAGGTCTTAATGATGAGGCTGTTTTAGGTATTGCTACAAAAACAAATAACGAGCGTTTCGCCTGGGATTCATACAGAAGATTTATTCAAATGTATGGTGATGTTGTTTTAGGTATGAAACCTGAATCTAAAGAAGATATCGATCCATTTGAAGAAATAATGGAAGCGCTTAAACATAAAAGAGGAATTGAACTTGATACAGAGTTTACTATTCAAGATTTAAAAGACCTTTGTTACGACTTTAAAGAAGCTGTAAGAAAACGTACGGGACATGAATTCCCTGCAGATCCCTGGGATCAATTACGTGGAGCAGTAATAGCAGTATTTAATAGCTGGAATGGAGATAGGGCTGTTTACTATAGAAACATGAATGGTTATCCATCAGAATGGGGAACTGCAGTAAATGTTCAGGCTATGGTATATGGAAACATGGGATTAGATTCTGGAACTGGGGTTTGCTTTACAAGAGACGCAGGAACAGGAGAAAATGTTTTTAATGGTGAATATTTAATAGATGCACAAGGTGAAGACGTTGTAGCAGGTGTTAGAACACCACAGCAAATTACAAAATTAGGTTCTCAACGTTGGGCAGAATTAGCACAAGTAGAAGAAGAGGATAGAAGAGAAAACTATCCATCTTTAGAAGAACTAATGCCAGAGATGTTTGCAGAGTTAAATGATTATCAAGAAAAGCTTGAAAAGCATTATCGCGATATGCAAGATATGGAATTTACCATTCAACAAGGTAAGATGTGGATTCTTCAAACTCGTAACGGTAAGCGAACAGGAGCAGCAATGGTTAAAATTGCAATGGATTCTTTAAAAGAAGGCTTAATAAACGAGGAAGAAGCGTTGATGCAAATAGAGCCAAATAAATTAGATGAATTATTACATCCAATTTTTGATCCTAAAGCTTTAAAAACTGCACATGTAATTGCTCAAGGTTTACCAGCATCTCCTGGTGCTGCAACTGGAAAGATTGTATTCTTTGCAGACGAAGCAGACAAGTTTAGAAATAGTATTCTAGTACGTATAGAAACATCTCCTGAAGATCTTGAAGGAATGAATATTGCAAAAGGTATTCTAACAGCAAGAGGAGGAATGACGTCTCATGCTGCTGTTGTTGCTCGTGGTATGGGTAAATGTTGTGTTTCTGGTGCAGGTGCTTTACAAATAGATTATAAAACACGTACATTAACTGTAGATGGACATGTATATCAAGAAGGTGATTGGATTTCTTTAAATGGTACTACAGGTAATATTATTGAAGGTAAAGTTGCTACAATAGAGCCAGAATTAAGTGGTGAATTTGGAGAATTAATGGAACTTTCCGATAAATTCAGAAAAATGGATGTTAGAACTAATGCAGATACTCCAAAAGATGCATTAGTAGCTCGTAATTTTGGAGCTCAAGGTATTGGTCTTACACGTACTGAGCATATGTTCTTTGAAGTAGATAGAATTAAAGCGATGCGAGAAATGATCTTAGCTGATACTACAAAAGAACGTAGACGTGCTTTAGCTAAATTATTACCAATGCAACGTGAAGATTTTGAAGGTATTTTTCAAGCAATGCAAGGTCTTCCAGTTACTGTAAGATTGTTAGATCCACCATTACATGAATTTGTACCTCACCAATTAAGTTTGCAAAAAGAATTAGCAGAAGAAAGACATATTTCTGTAGAAAGAGTAAAAGCCAAAGTATCTGAGTTAAGTGAATTTAACCCAATGTTAGGCCATAGAGGCTGTCGTTTAGGAAATACCTATCCAGAAATTACAGAAATGCAAGCACGCGCAATTATTGAAGCAGCTGTAAATCTTAAACTTAAAGGTATTGAGGCAAAACCAGAAATAATGGTACCGTTAATTGGAACGGTTCAAGAATTTGATATGCAGGAAAGTATTATACGTACTACTGCAGAAAAAGTATTTGAAGAAAAAGGTGAACGCGTAGATTACCTAGTTGGTACAATGATAGAAATTCCTCGAGCAGCTATGACAGCAGATTTAATTGCTAGAAAAGCTGAGTTTTTCTCATTTGGTACTAACGATTTAACACAAATGGCGTTTGGTTATTCTCGTGATGATGCTGGTAAATTCCTACCAATCTATATTGAAAAGGGAATATTAAAAGTAGATCCTTTCGAAGTATTAGATCAAGAAGGCGTTGGCCAATTAGTAGAAATGGGAACTAAAAAAGGACGTTCTACAAACAAAGACCTTAAAGTTGGTATTTGTGGTGAACATGGTGGAGAACCAAGTTCTGTAGAGTTCTGTTACAAAACTGGAATGAACTACGTAAGTTGCTCTCCATTTAGAGTGCCTATTGCTAGGATAGCTGCTGCACAAGCTGCAATTAAAGAAAGCAAATAAACACAAATAAAATCTATAGAGATTATAACCCAAAGTATTCTTACTTTGGGTTTTTTTTTGCTTCATAAGTTAATTTATATCCATCACAAGATTAAAAAGTTAAAAAGATGTTCATATTTATGTAATAATTATTACATAAAACCTAATAAAGGTGTTATTT
>JABDPN010000014.1 GCA_013042715.1 Flavobacteriaceae bacterium
GGATATAATCAAATTATTTCGTAAATCTGAAATAGAAAACTTTAGTGAATCTGATATTGAAGGATTTAAATCTTCAAAATCTTCACAAGTACTTTCAAATTGGTTTGCAAGTGAACGTAGTGGAACAGATTCAGAATTATTCTTCTCTTTTGCAGAAGATGAAAAAGTAGATGTTTTGTTTGAAAATATTAAAACTTATAATAAAGCTTTAGAAACAAATAACCCAATTAGAGCAATAGTTGTTCCGGTTGAAAAGTATATTTAAAATTAAAATTATGAAAAATAGAATTGTTAGAATTATTGCAGGAACCTTTGTATTAATCAGTTTAATATTAGCAATAAAAGTAAATATTAACTGGTTATGGTTTACAGCATTTGTAGGTGCAAACTTATTACAATCAGGAATTACGAAATGGTGTTTAATGGATACTATATTAGAAAAGGTATTTAAAATAAAGGATTAATTTTTGTCAATTCGAGTGTTTTTCGATATAATCGAAGTGTAACGGAATGTCTTCCCTCATTCTCGGTACAATTTCAACGCTTTTAAATCGCTCGATTTGACTTAAAAAATAATCTACAAAAAAAATTTGTAACATTTTTATTTTGTTTGCGTCAAATAAGTAATTAATCGAAATAAAAGTCATGAATTCAGAAAGTTATACAGTTTTAAGAGTAGACAGATCGCTTTTAGTTTTAACACATTTAAGTCAATTAATAACTTTTGTAATTGGCTTTGGAAGTTTAATTCTTCCATTAATACTTTGGTTAGTCAATAAAGACAAAGTTTACCAAATGGATGAACACGGAAAACACATCGTAAACTTCCAGTTAAGTATCTTAATTTATTCAATTATTTGTATTCCTTTAGTATTTATCGGAATAGGAATTTTAGGATTGATAGCTCTTGTAATCATATCTTTAGTATTTCCAATTATTAATGCTATAAAAGCAAGTAATGGAGAAATACCTACATATCCATTATCTCTTAATTTTATTAGTTAGTTAGTTAGTCTTTATGAGATAATTAAAAAGCTCACCTATTAGGTGAGCTTTCTTCTTTTATATTGTTTTCCACATATCTCTTATAAAATCTAGATCATGCTTAATTCTATTTAAAACCTCTTTTGTTTTAATCGATGGTTTTCCACCATGTTCGGCTCCTCCCAAATCATATTCGACATGTAGAGAAATAGGTACATTAATTTTATTTTGTTTTAGTAAGTGAAAATATTTTTTAAAATTAACCATACCTTCACCAAGAGGTGTAAAAATGCGTTTCCATTTCCCATTCACTTTTCCCCATTTAAAATCTTTTATTACAATTGAGTTTATATAAGGTTTAATCAGATTAAATCCAATTTCCCAGTTTTCACCGCCTTCAACAGTTGCATGCATTATATCGTATTGACAGCCAAAATGTGAAGTTGTAACATTTTCTAGTGCTTTCTCTAAATCCCAAATGGACGCACCAACATAACGTCCAGAATGATTATGGTAACATCCTCTTATATCAATATCTTTATTAAACTTAGATAAGTCAATAAACTTGTTATTTGCTTGTTTAACTTTCTCTAAAATACCATCATCTGGTTTATATTTAATCCATGCAGTTCTGTAGAAATCGTAGCCTAAATTTTTTGCAGTTTTTAAAACGGTTTTCTGTATGTCATTTTTGGCATCAATTACATTAGAAGAAAACATTCTAGGAATTAATTCATAAGATTTCATAGCTTCAGTTGCTTTGGGTAAATCTTCAATAACATGTTCTGGAAAAACATGACCTTTTGGTCTTACAGTTAAATCAACGCCATTAAATCCCATTTCTTTTGCAGCGTCACTCATGTTCTTGTAATTCAGAAACTGAAGGTGTTTAGAAAAAATATGGATTTCGAGTTCTTGATTAACAAGGTTTTCTTTTGAAAACATATTTTGAGCAATGCTAGAAACAGGAAAAATTAGAGCACTACTAGCTAAAGCTGTTTGGTTTATAAAATCACGTCTTTTCATAACATACTATTTAGATAAAGATTTTAAGCCTTCAATATTATTAATTAAAATATCTTTTACATCTACACCTTCTACATGACCTAAAATTCCCCAAGGTCCATTATAACTATTGTTTTGAAGAATTTTTACCATTTCTTTTTCATGTATTCCTTTCCCAATTGGTAGAATTTTTTCGCCATCTTTTTCCATTCCATTTAGATTAACTGCAGAAAGATGTGGCGTTATTTTTATTGCTATGTCATCAAAATTATTAATATGTTGATGTCCATGATGAAAGTTATATACTAAACTTAAATCCTGATTTGGTAATGCTTTAATAACTTCTAAATGATTCAAAGGATTTCCAAACCAGCCTTTATGATTATAAAGTGCTACCTTACAATGTATTGATTTTGCTTTCTTAGAAACAGACTGTATAAGATTAGTAGCTAATTCTATAGACTCTTCTTGGTTTAGTTTTTTAAAATAACTTTCACTTAACCCAACCCAAAATGTAGTTTCAATATCGAGCTCTTTTACTATTTCAATCATCTTTTCATTTGCTGGACTTAATTGATGTATCGAATCCCTTTTGGGGTTTAACCATAGCCATACAGATAAGATTTCTATATTGTTTTCTTGAGCAAGAATTAATTCTGTTTTAGTGTTGTTTAAGTGTCTATCTCTCCAATCATAAGCATATTTGGTAAACCCTAAATCATTCATCATCTGTATGCGTTCTTGTGGTGTTCGTTCTAAAGAATCATAAGCAACAATACACCAAGGATAGGTATCCTGTATATTTATTTCATTTGAATTGCCACATCCAAAACATGTAAATAGAAGTAAAGTTAGGTATGTAAATACACTTAAAGTTTTCACAGAAAAGTTCTAAATTAACTAGAACTACTAATTTAATGATTATAAACTACTAGTAGAATTATATTGTATAAAAAAAACCACAACTAAAAAGTTGTGGTTTTTAAAATATAATGGATTGGTTAGTTTAGCTATTCAACATAACAGGCATTACTAGCATAGTAATAGATTCACCTTCATCTAATCCATCAATTGGTGTTAAGATTCCAGCTCTGTTTGGTAAACTCATTTCTAATTGGACATCATCAGAATTTAAGTTGTTCAACATTTCAGTAAGGAAACGTGAGTTAAAACCAATTTGCATATCATCACCTTGATAATCACAAGTTAAACGCTCTTCTGCCTTATTACTGTAATCAGTATCTTCTGCAGAAATATTTAATTCTGCACCAGCGATTTTAAGTCTTATTTGATGTGTAGTTTTATTTGAGAAAATCGATACACGACGAACAGAATTTAAAAACTGATTACGTGCAATGGTTAATTTATTGGGATTCTCTTTAGGAATTACTGCTTCATAATTTGGATACTTGCCATCTATAAGTCTACAGATTAATTCTGAATTGTCAAACGTAAATTTTGCGTTTGAATCATTGTATTCAATAG
>JABDPN010000017.1 GCA_013042715.1 Flavobacteriaceae bacterium
ACCTCATCCTCTCTATGTGTTTGTTCACTATTCACATCCTACATTATTACAACGCATATTTAATTTAAGGAAAAACTAAAAAAAGATATTGCTCATTAACATTCTTTATGCTATTTTTAGTTCATGACAGAGGTTGAAATTGAAAAAGAAAATGCAGCAATCGCAAAAGAGTATAAAGAGCTTTTAAGAATTAGCTATCAAATACTTTCTAACGACGATAAAAAACTTATTAGAAAGGCATTTGATGTAGCTGTAGATGCACACAAAGATCAGCGAAGAAAATCTGGTGAAGCTTATATTTTTCATCCAATTGCTGTTGCTAAAATTGTAGCTGCAGAAATTGGTCTAGATGCAACCTCAATAGCAGCTGCACTTTTACATGATGTTGTAGAAGATTGTGATGATTATTCCATAAACGATATTCAGCAACTATTTGGAGAAACTGTTGCACGTATTGTAGATGGATTAACAAAAATTTCTTCACTTAAAAAAGAATCTGATGTCTCTTTACAAGCAGAGAATTTTAGAAAAATGTTACTTACACTTCATGATGATGTTCGTGTTATAATTATTAAAATTGCCGACAGATTGCATAATTTGCAAACTATGGATTCGATGCGTCCAGATAAACAAGTAAAAATTGCATCAGAAACACTTTATATTTATGCCCCATTAGCACACAGAATTGGTTTATATAATATAAAAACAGACCTTGAAGATCTCGGACTTAAATATACAGAACCAGATGTTTATAATGATATTCTTGCTAAAATTGAAGATAGCAAAGAAGAACAAGACGCTTACATAAAAGAAATTAATGCCACACTTAAAAGTAAACTCGACAAAGAAGGATTAGATTACGATATAAAAGGAAGACCTAAATCCATTTTCTCAATAAGAAACAAAATGGTAAAACAAGGTGTTACTTTTGAAGAGGTCTACGATAAATTTGCTGTAAGAATTATTTATAAATCCGATTTAGAAAACGAAAAGTTCTTAGCTTGGAAAATTTACTCTATTGTAACAGATCATTTTAGACCTAATCCTACTCGATTAAGAGACTGGATTTCTTCACCAAAATCTACAGGTTACGAAGCGTTACACATTACTGTAATGGGTCCAAAAGGACGTTGGGTAGAAGTTCAAATTAGAAGCGAACGCATGAATGAAGTTGCAGAAAAAGGTTATGCAGCACATTATAAATATAAAGAAGGAAAATCTAGTGAAGACAACCTCGATACTTGGATTAGCAAACTCCAAGAGGCTTTAGAAAATCCAGAAGCAAATGCTGTAGATTTTGTAGAACAATTTAAACTCAATTTATATTCTAAAGAAATATTTGTCTTTACGCCACTTGGAGATTTAAAATCTTTACCAAAAGGAGCTACACCTTTAGATTTTGCATTTAGCATACATACAGAAGTTGGAATGAAAACTCGTGGTGCTAGAGTTAATGGAAAATTGGTGCCGTTAAGTCACACCTTAAAAAGTGGTGATCAAGTAGAGATACTTACTTCTGAAAATTCTAAACCAAATACTAACTGGTTAGAATATGCAACGACAGCAAGAGCTAGAAGTAAGATTAAATCGTCCTTAAAAGAAGAAAAGAAACGTATTGGAGAGGAAGGTAAAGAAATTTTAAGACGTAAATTAAAACAGCTTAAAATTCAATTAAACGAAAAATCTATAAATGAGCTAGTAAATTATTTTAAACTTAAAACAAGTTTAGATTTGTTTTATCGAGTTGGAGTTGGCACCATAGATAACTCAAAACTAAAAGAGTTTGCTTCTTCTAGAAGTAATGCGCTAGTAAGTTTTATAAAAAATAAAATAAGCAGAAAAAGAACTGCTACTAAAGAGGAAATTGAGCGTGAAGAGATAACTTCTAAATACGACATGCTCGTTTTTGGAAATGAAGAAGAAAAACTTAATTACAAATTATCTAATTGCTGTAACCCAATTCCAGGTGATAATGTGTTTGGATTTGTAACTATAAATGATGGTATAAAAGTTCATAAAAAAACATGTCCTAATGCTATTAGTTTACAATCTAACTATGCCTATAGAATAATGTCTGCTAAGTGGATTGATTCTAGTCAGCAAGAATATACAGCAATATTAAAAATATCTGGATTAGATCACCTTGGATTAGTTAATGAGATTACTAATGTTATATCAAGTAATTTACATGTTAACATGAAAAGTTTAAGTTTTGAAAGTAATCATGGTCTGTTTTCAGGTAAAGTTACAGTTCAGGTAAATAGCAATTCATTAGTTAAAAAATTAATGGAAAGAATTAAAAAAATTAATGGAATAGAAAAGGTGCAACGCTTGTAATTTTTAATTAAATTTGCTACTTACTTAATGGGTGGAAAAAAAGAACATAATAATCAAGAAATCGTAAAGAATGTTTTTACTAAATTCTTAGAAGAACATGGTCACAGAAAAACTCCAGAACGCTATGCAATTCTTCAAGAAATTTATGATAGTGAAGAGCATTTCGATATAGAGTCATTATACATTAGTATGCAAAACAAAAATTATCGTGTTTCGCGTGCCACATTGTATAATACTATAGAACTTCTTCTAGAATGTTCGCTTGTAAGAAAACATCAAATTGGTCAAAATCAATCGCATTACGAAAAGTGTTATTTTGACAAACAACACGATCATGTGATATTAACAGATTCTGGAGAAGTTATTGAATTTTGTGACCCAAGAATACAGTCTATTAAAAAATCAATAGAAGACATTTTTAATGTAGACATTCACAACCATTCACTGTATTTTTACGGAACAAAAAAGAAAACTAACAACTAACTTTATATATAATGGCAGTAGATTTACTACTAGGATTACAATGGGGAGATGAAGGCAAAGGAAAAATTGTCGATGTACTAACCTCAAACTACAAAATTATTGCAAGATTTCAAGGAGGTCCTAACGCAGGACATACACTTGTATTTAATGGAATGAAACATGTTTTACATACAATACCTTCAGGAATATTTCATGAAGAAGCTATGAATCTTGTTGGAAATGGTGTAGTGATTGATCCAGTAATTTTTAAAAAAGAATTAGATAAATTATCAGAACAAAATATCGACTATAAATCCAGACTGCTAATTTCAAGAAAAGCACATTTAATATTACCGACACATAGATTATTAGATGCCGCTAGCGAAACCTCTAAAGGAAAAGCTAAGATTGGTTCAACTTTAAAAGGAATTGGTCCAACTTACATGGATAAAACTGGAAGAAATGGTATTAGAGTTGGAGATTTAGAGTTACAAGATTGGAAAGAGAAATATCGTGCATTAGCAAAAAAACATATTGCTATGATTGATTTCTATAATGTAAAAATAGATTACAATTTAGAAGAATTAGAAACAGAATTCTTCGAGGCAATTAAAGTTTTAAAAAGTATTAAGTTTATAGATTCTGAAGAATATATATACCAATCTCAAAAAAAGGGACAATCTATACTAGCTGAAGGCGCTCAGGGCTCACTTCTAGATATCGATTTTGGAACCTATCCTTTTGTAACTTCTTCTAACACAACTGCTGCAGGAGCATGTACAGGATTAGGTGTTGCACCAAGTAGTATTGGAGATGTTTTTGGAATTTTTAAAGCCTACACAACTCGAGTTGGTTCTGGACCTTTCCCAACTGAATTATTTGATGAAGATGGGGCTAAAATAGCTAAAGTTGGACATGAATTTGGAGCAACTACTGGTAGACCAAGAAGGTGTGGTTGGTTAGATCTTGTAGCTCTTAAATATGCGTGTCGAGTAAATGGAGTTACACAACTTATGATGATGAAAGGTGACGTACTTTCTGGATTTAAAACTATTAAGGTATGTACAGCATACAATTATAAAGGAGAAACAATTACTCATTTACCTTATAATATTGAAGAACATAATGTAAAACCAATATATACTGAGTTTAAAGGTTGGAAAGAGGATCTAACTGAAATGGAAAATGCTTCGCAAATACCACAAGAACTTAACGATTATATCGATTTCTTAGAAAAAGAATTAGAAATACCTATTAAAATCGTTTCTGTTGGACCAGACAGAAAGCAAACAATTTTTAGATAATTTCTGAAGTAATATAGATTTAAGACCTATCGTTATCCAAATGATAGGTCTTTTTTATTAATTATTTCTTAATGCATTAACAAACATCATTATTATCTTTATTTTTGCGATAATATCTATGAAAAAATCATTGAAATTATATTACCTTTTATTTATAACATTATTTGTTTCTGTTTACACTGTAGATAGTCAGGAAC
>JABDPN010000042.1 GCA_013042715.1 Flavobacteriaceae bacterium
AGATACATTAATTTATTATGATTACAAATAAAATAGAATCTCATCCAGAAACTCTGGAGGCAGTCATTATAAGATTTGTTGGAGATTCAGGAGATGGTATGCAGCTTACTGGAACTCAGTTTTCAGATACATCTGCAATGTTTGGAAATGATATAGCAACATTTCCAAATTACCCTTCAGAAATTAGAGCTCCTCAAGGTAGTTTATATGGTGTTTCTGGTTTTCAAGTTCATATTGGAAGTGTTGAAATAAGTACTCCAGGAGACAATGTAGATTTATTGGTTGCAATGAATCCTGCAGGTTTAAAAACTAACTTACATTCCGTAAAACCTGGTCACACGATTATAGTAGACACTGATGCATTTACCAAAAAGAATTTAGAGAAGGCACAATATGAGACAAGTCCTTTAGAAGATGACACCTTAGAGAATTATAGAGTTATTGAAGTTGCGATGACAACATTAACTAAAGAAGCTTTAAAGGAGGTAGAAGGATTAGACAATAAAAGTATTACCAGAAGTAAAAACATGTTTGCTTTAGGTATGGTTTACTGGATGTACGATCGTTCTACAGATTATACCATAGATTTTTTAAACAAAAAGTTTAAATCTAAACCTCATGTCATTGAAGCAAACACTAAGGTTTTAAAAGCAGGTCATAATTATGCAAATACCTTAGAGTTAATCCCAAATTCTTATTCTATTGCTCCAGCAAAAATGGAACCAGGAACCTATAGAATTATTATGGGAAATACAGCAACTGCGTGGGGATTTTTAGCTGCTGCAGAAAAATCTGGATTAGAGTTATTTTTAGGATCATATCCAATAACTCCTGCAACAGATATTTTGCATGAATTGGTAAAACACAAACACTTTGGCGTAAAAGCATTTCAAGCTGAAGATGAAATTGCAGGAATTGCTTCAACAATTGGAGCTTCTTTTGCAGGAGATTTAGCTATTACTACAACATCTGGACCTGGATTAGCCTTAAAAGGTGAAGCTCTTGGTTTAGCTATGATGGTAGAACTCCCAATAGTTGTTGTTAATGTTCAACGTGGAGGACCATCAACAGGTTTACCAACTAAAACTGAACAATCTGATTTATTACAAGCCTTGTATGGCAGAAATGGTGAAAGTCCTATAGTTGTTATTGCTGCAAGTACACCTGCTAATTGTTTTGATTATGCTTATATGGCATCAAAATTAGCATTAGAGCACATGACTCCAGTTATTCTTTTGACAGATGGTTATATAGCAAATGGTTCAGCACCTTGGAAAATTCAATCTGTTAAAGATATGCCAGAGATTAAGAACAATATTGTTTCTGAATATAAAGAAGGGTGGAATCCTTATGATAGAAATGAAGATACCTTAGCTAGAAATTGGGCTATTCCTGGTTCTACTGGTTTAGAGCATCGTGTTGGAGGTTTAGAAAAAGACAAGGTTACTGGAAATGTATCATATGTCCCTGAAAATCACGAATATATGACAAAAATAAGAGCAGAAAAGATAAAAAGAGTTCAAAACTATATTCCAGATATTGAAACTGAATTTGTGGATGAAGGCGATTTATTAGTTGTTGGTTGGGGAGGAACTTATGGAGCTCTTCATACAGCAGTAAAACAAATAAATGAAGAAGGATTTAAAAATATTGGATTTGCACATTTTAATTATATAAACCCTTTACCTAAAAACACAGAAGAGGTTCTTAAAAAGTTCAAGAAAATTATAGTTTGCGAATTAAATAATGGCCAATTTGCAAAAGTCTTAAAAATTAACATTAACAATCTTGACATAACTCAATTTAATAAAATTCAAGGATTACCATTTGGGAATACTGAGTTAATAGAGAAGTTTAAACAATTAGTAAAATAATTATGGAAACAGCTGTTAAAAAATATACGTTTAGAGATTTTCAGAGTGACCAAGAAGTAAGATGGTGTCCTGGTTGTGACGATTATGTTATTTTACGTTCGATGCAAAAAGCGCTTCCAGAAATGGGAGTTAAGAAGGAAGATGTTGTTTTTATTTCTGGTATAGGGTGTTCGTCACGCTTCCCATATTATATGGATACTTATGGTATGCATGGAATCCATGGTAGAGCAACAGCAATTGCTTCAGGTACTAAATTAGCTAATCCTGACTTAAGTGTTTGGGTGATTACTGGAGATGGAGATGCTATGGCAATTGGTGGAAATCATTTTATTCATATTTTGCGACGAAATATCGATTTAAATATTATTCTATTTAATAATGAGATTTACGGTTTAACAAAAGGGCAGTTTTCCCCTACATCTTTAGTAGGACAAAAAACAAAATCGTCTCCTTATGGTAATATTCAACAACCTTTTCAACCTGGAGAATTAGCCATTGGAGCACAAGCTCGTTTCTTTGCAAGAATTGGAGGAAATACGCCTAAAGAAATGACAGAATTGTTTATTGAAGCCGAAAAATTTAATGGAACTTCATTAATTGAAGTCTTACAAAATTGTGTTATTTTTAATGATGGTTGCTTTACGCAGTTTACAGATAAAGCTGTAAGAGCAGATAAACAATTATTTGTTGAACATGGTAAGCCAATGATATTTGGTAAAGACAGAGACAAAGGTTTAATTCTTAAAGGATTAAAACTTGAAGTGGTAACTATTGGTGAAAATGGGATAAAAGAAGATGATATATTGGTTCATGATGCACGTGATGAAGATCCAACGTTACACCAAATCCTTGCTAGATTACAATATCCATTAGTAACAGGAATTATTAGAAAATTTGAGGATGTTACTTTAGAAGAAAGAATGGATAAGCTTACAGCAGAAGTTAAAGCGAATTCAAAATTTTCAGAAGCAGATGATTTATTCTTCTCAGGTGAAACTTATGAAGTGAAATAAACAAATTATACAAACTAAAAACTAAAAAGCTGGCTTTTGCCAGCTTTTTTTATTCTGTAATATATTCTGATAATTTGCAAGGTCCTTCGAGTAATGTCCTTACTATTTGAAGCGTTCCATCTTCTCTAGTGGCAATATGCCATTTTATTAGGGAAATTGCACTATTCTCTATTTCTAAACCAGTTATACTTCTGGGATGCACACAACTTCCATCGTTAAAAAAAGCAATATCTCCAGGTTCTGGAAAACGAGGTCTATGTGTATGTCCAACAATAGTTAGAATATTCTTGTTTTCTGCAATCCATTTTTTGGTTCTTCTTTCTATTTTGATTAATTCTTTATAATTTTTTGCAGGACTTGTTGGATCTGCGATTCCCATTACATTAAGTGGTTTCCAGAGAATTCTTACCATCAATCTACTCCATCTCCAAAACAAATAATTCCACCAATCTGCTTGATGGCCATGTGTTAGAAAAAGTTCCTGTTCTGTGTTACAGTGTTTTAAAATGATAGATTCATGATAGGTTATATTACCAAGAAGTTCTTCTTCATTTCCAGTTTTAGGGTCAAAATAAGAATGTAGATTTCGTTTTACATGTTTTGGGTTTCTGTATACCATATCATGGTTTCCCCAAATCATGTGCAAGCGGTTATCTTTATGAAATAAACGCAGGAGTTTGTAAACATTTTTATGTGCATTTAAAATGTTTTCAAACTTGGTATTTTCCCATAACTCATCTCCATCTCCAAGTTCACAGTATTGAAAACCTTCAGAATAATAATATTTTAAAGCATGAAAGTAGATGTTTCTATTGTTTGCAAAATCATCTGCAAAACTATTATCACCTCTGTGACAATCACTAAATAAAATAAACTTACTGTCATTGTCAAAATGAATGATTTTTGCATTTTGATAAGCTCTAGATAGTCTTTTTTTAGCTGAGAACATTATTCAATTTTTGACTAATTTAAATATAAATAATGTTTTCAATATGGTGCTTATTGAATTTTTTCTGCTGCTATTGGTAGTATGCGTTCTACAAATTTTGAATATGCTAATTCTGAAGGATGTAATCCATCTGATGCAACTAGATTAGGATCCATTAATCCTTGTCTGGTTATATCTGTTATGTAAACATAAGAGATATTGTTTTGATTGCAATATTCTTCAGCAAAATCATTGTAAGTATTTATTTCTAGAGTAATGGTCTGGTTTCCATTTCCAAAAGGTGTATATGCATAATCTGGAATAGAGATAACAATAACATTATCTTTGTTACCTTTTGCTTTTTCAATTGCTTTATTTACTAAAAAAGGAAATTCTTCTTCATATAATGAGAATGGTTTGTTTTGATATTGATTATTTACGCCAATTAAAAGTGTTACGATGTCGAAATCATTATCAGGATTCTCACTATTAATAGCATTAATCAAATTGGTTGTAGTCCATCCTGTTTGCGCAATTACCTGAAGTTGAAATGTACTTAATGGATAATTGACTTCTAGCTCACTTTTTAATTGTTCTGGAAATCTGCATGTTTCGCATACACTTTGACCAATAGAATAACTATCACCAAGCGATAAAATTTTAAAATCTCCTTCTAAACTTGAGATTTGTTCCTCTTCTTCTGTGTTTTCAGAATTATTCTCATTTGAAGTCATATCATCAGAACTACAAGAAAGTAGAAACAAAGTAGAAAATACAATGACATTGAAAAAGTAAAAGATTTTTTTCATAAAATTTTTGTTTAAAAATACTAAAAAAGCCTTTGCACATACAAAGGCTTTAAATAGAAAATATCTATGTAACGATTTTATTTAAAGGCATTTAATCCTGTAATATCTAATCCAGTTATTAGTAAATGGATATCATGTGTACCTTCGTAAGTAATAACACTTTCTAAATTCATAGAATGTCTCATAATACTGTATTCTCCAGTAATTCCCATTCCTCCAAGAATTTGTCTTGCTTCTCGCGCTATATTTATTGCCATGTCGACATTATTTCGTTTAGCCATAGAAATTTGAGCTGAAGTTGCTCTGTTTTCGTTTCTAAGAACACCGAGTCGCCATGTTAGTAGTTGTGCTTTTGTGATTTCAGTTATCATTTCAGCAAGTTTTTTTTGTTGAAGTTGAAATTGTCCAATAGGTTTTCCAAACTGAATTCTTTCTTTACTATATCTAAGAGCAGTATCGTAACAGTCCATAGCTGCTCCTATTGCTCCCCAAGCAATACCATATCTTGCAGAATCTAAACAACCTAAAGGAGCACCTAGTCCAGATTTGTTTGGTAATAAGTTTTCTTTAGGAACCTTAACATTATCGAAAATTAATTCTCCAG
>JABDPN010000047.1 GCA_013042715.1 Flavobacteriaceae bacterium
TTTTTAAGCGTAAGATTATCATACAAAACTGTTTTAGCATTGGCATTAATTGTACAATCCAAAAATATAGGAATTTTAAGTGATTCAGGTTCTGAAGTTGTTTCGTTTGAATCTGTAGTATCTTCAATCATAAAGTCACTTACAGCAAATGTATTGGAAATGACATTAAAATTACCTTGAAGTTTACCATCACTTAATAGAAATCCTAAAAGATTAGTTATAGTTCCTGTTGCATCTAAATCGCTGTTTCCTGTTGTAGCATTAAAGGATTTAAGCGTTACTGTTTTTGGGTTAAATGTTAAACTTGCATCGCTAATTTTTATAGGATTTACAACATCTTGAGACGAAAACACAAAATCACTTACTTCTAGATTTCCAGTGCTTTTAATACGCTCAAAAGCATTGGTTTCTAAAGCCTCCAAATCAAAATTTAACTGAAGTTTACCTTTTAAAATACCACTCATGTCTTTGTCTAAGTCAATTGGATACGCTTGAGATATATTTCCAAGATTCAAAACACCATCAATGGCTGAAATAACCAACATGTTTTTCGTTAAGTTTTTAATGGTTGTAGACGATTTAAACACATCTTGGTCGATTTTAAAATTTAAGGTTTTAATATCGAGATACGTATTATCTGCAATACCATCGTCGTTTTTTAAAACAGCATTTATACTTATGTTTTCTACTTTTTTTGGAAGATCTGGATATTTAAACGATGCATTATTAGAGCTTACAGCAATATCTAAATTAGGGATGGTTTTATCTGAAAGTAAACCTTCAATTTTTCCATTAACTTTAAATGTTCCAGAAGATGTAATATCGTCTAAATCTTTTGCATATTGTGGAGGAAGAACAGCTAAAAAATCTTTGAAAGTCGAGCCAGAATTTTCGAAAATGATGTTTATATCTTGACCTTCATCTTTTAATTTTACATCACCTTGAAAGCTTAAAGGTAACTTATTGATAAAACCTTTATTTTCTTTAAATGTAAACACGCTGTTTTTTAAATCTAGACCAAATAAAGCATCAAGTTTTATAGTATTGTTTTGTAAATACATTGTATTATCTATTCCAAAACTAATTTGCGCTTCAGTTTTAGTATCTATTTCTGAATTGGTTTCAGAAAAAACTCCTTTTCCAGAATGCATTAATTCTGTAATATGAATTTTAGTTCCAGTACTCTCATCTAAATACGTTAGCGTACTGTTTATAATGCTGTAATCTTCTACATCAAAACTAAAGCTGTTTGTATTGATATTGTCTTGATTTTTAGACTCAGAAGATTTCGAAATATCGTAGTTAACATTGCCAAGGGTATTGGTTTTAAGTGTGAGTAAAGCTTGTTCAATGCTAATGCCATTTACAGTTAGTGGACCTCCATTAGCTTTTTTGAATAGTTCCTTTATTGGCATTTCAAAAGCTATAGCTTCTGCACTTAATAAGGTTTCGTCTTTAAAAGGTTCTAAGTTGGTAATAACCAAATCGTCTACACTTACTTTTGCTTTTGGAAAACTACTAAGCAAGCTTAAACTCACATCGCTAAACTCCACATTAGCATTAACGTTTTCGTTAATAAAACGTTTTACCATGTCCTTAATTTGACCCTTAAATAACAATGGTGCGATTATTAAGATAACAAAAAAAAGGCCTAAAGTGATGCCTAAAAATTTAAAAATCTTTTTCATAATACTATAATACGATTTCTTCGTTTACTTTAAGTTTAAAACGTTTTCTAAATAGATAAACGCCTAAATAAAGAAACGGAGTATCTAAGGCAGCAATCATAACTTTAAATAAAAAGCCAGCAATTAGTAGACCAATAAAAAGACTCCATTCTATTTCGCCAAAAGAACATAGTAAAAACAAAACGGTAAACGTATCTACAAATTGCGATAAAAATGTTGAGCAATTATTTCTTAACCATAAGTGTTTGCCTTTGGTAAGGCGTTTCCAGAAGTGATAAATTTGAATATCTATAAATTGAGCAAATAAATAAGCCATCATACTTGCCATAACAGCAATGGCAGTACTACCAAAAACGGTTGTGTATATTTGGTCTTTTACAGGAGACCAATCTGTTGCAGGAACAACATTTGCAGTATAAACAATTAACATAGAGAAAAGCGAAGCAAATATTCCAGTTACAACAACCTGATTTGCTTTTTTCTTTCCATAAATCTCACTAATTAAATCTGTAATTAAAAAGGTTATTGGATAAGGTAATATTCCGACGGAAATCTCAAATAGTTTGGTCCCAAATATTTCAATATCAAAAGGATACCAATAGAAGAATTTTTTAAAAATAAGATTTGACACAACTAATGACGTAATGAACAATGCACCTAAGAGCATGTAAATTCGTTGCGCTAATAATTTGTCTTTTAGAGTCATTTTTTTCTTGTATAACTTCTCGATATAATTTTTTCGTTCCTCAAAAATCACTCGAAGTGACTATAATCTGTTCTCTGTAAGTCAGTTCGAGTGTTCAGAAAAGCTGAATGTATCGAGAACTAAAAATTGTGAATAAATACACCAAGTAAATATAACCTATTAATTTTTCATTTCGTTATTTTGTTTTTTCATATGAATATTTACAAACCAGTTTATATCGCATTAGGAAGCAATAAAGGCGACAAGTTTAATTACTTGCAATTGGCTGTAAATGCTATTCATCAAAAAATTGGTTCCATACGTAAATTGTCCAAAGTTTACACGTCTCCAGCGTTTGGTTTTGAAGGCGATGATTTTTTAAACGCATGTATTAAGGTTGATACGCATTTAAAACCTAAAAAAGTATTATCTACACTTTTAGCTATTGAAAAAGAATTAGGTAGAACACCATCTGGAAAAGGCACTTATCAATCGCGTTGTATAGATTTGGATTTATTATTATATGAAGACGAAATACTAGAAATCAAAAACCTTGTACTTCCGCATCCTGAAATGCATAAACGACAGTTTGTCTTGCAACCTTTAAAAGATATTGCAATAGATGTAGTACATCCAAAGCTTAATAATAAAGTTGAAGATTTAGTGTTGCATTGTAAAGATGAAACTGAAGTAGAACCTATAAAGATTTGGTTAAAAAACCCAAGTAAAGCCTACGATTTTTCGTTGTACAATTACATTGCTATAGAAGGAAATATTGGTGCAGGAAAAACCAGTTTAGCAACCAAATTATCTAAAGATTTTAATGCCAAATTAATTTTAGAACGTTTTGCGGATAATCCTTTTTTGCCAAAATTCTACAAAGAGCCACAACGTTATGCTTTTACTTTGGAAATGTCTTTTTTAGCAGATCGTTATCAACAAATTTCAGACGACTTATCCCAATTGGATTTGTTTAAGGATTTTATTGTTAGCGATTACGATGTATTTAAGTCCTTAATCTTCTCAAAAATCACCTTACCAGAAGATGAGTTTATGTTGTACCGAAAACTGTTTTATCAGGTGTATAAAGACATTCCAAAACCAGATTTGTATGTGTATTTATACCAGAACACAAAACGACTACAACAAAACATTAAGAAACGTGGACGTAAATACGAAAAGGAAATACAAGACGAATATCTAGACCAAATTAATGCTGGATACTTGGACTTCTTAAAAAACCATCCAGAATTTAATGTGAAAATTATAGATATCTCAGATAAAGACTTTGTAAAAAACCGTGAAGATTATTTGTGGATTTTAGAGCAGATTTGTGAAGTTTGATTGTAATTACGCTTATCGGTTAGTATAAGGTTTCGTTGCTTAATAACTAAGTTCGTCAAAAAAACCGATACAAAGTTCAGCCGCGAGGATTTTCCGCGAGAAAAATCAGGGGTAATGAACTTTACACTTTGTTAAGAACAGTTATTTATAGTCCAATTTCAAGAGGTCATTCCCTAAGTTTGCAATGTATAGAGTTTGACCATCATTTGAATAGAACATACCTGTCAGTAATCCTGGAAGTGGGTTAAATAAATCTGGAGTAAGTAATTCAAGTCTCTCCATACCTAAACGACTTCTTCTGTTCCATTCATTTGTAATCTTTAAATTATCTTTTGTGGAACCATCAAAAATTATATATTGAGAATGATTTTTAAAATCCACTGCAATTACTTGATTATATAACGGAGAAGCTACGATTAATCGTCCTTCTTTATCAATTAATAGATTATCCGGAGTTCCGACATTTGCGACCACACCAATATAATTTACTTCACCAGTTTTTTCATCAACTTCTAATTTATGCACTCTATCCATCATTGTTTCGGCAACGAACAGATGTTTTTCATCCTTATCCATGGTTATACCATTCGCAAAGTAAAGACTATCGAAAATTTTAACAGGTGCACTTTTTAAATCTGCCATTCTAAAAACAGCACCAGTTGGTATAGGCAAATTAGCAGCCTGAAACATTTCGCCCAAATTAATACTCTCTGCGGATTGAGAAAACCATAATGCTCCCGTTTTATCTCTATAAATCGTATTCACGCCATATGGATGATCATAAATCATCTCTACTTTTTCTGTGGCTACATTTATTCGATAAATTTTTCCGTCTGCAACATCAGACATTAAGATATGTTGTCCATCGTGTTCTAAAGTCATTCCATTTGGACCAGCTATTTGTTCAGGAGGCAGATGAAGGAAACCTGCTGTAGAAAAATTACCAAATGGCCTATTAGAGCCGTCTTTTTCAATTAATCTAAGACCTTTTGCTTGGTCCACTACAATAATTCGTCCATCTTCCAGTGATACTCCATCTTCAGCTCGAAGTAAGCTCCCATCACCAGGAAATATAGTTTCCTTTTGAAATGTTAAATAAGTAAGTTGGTTTTTTGATTCTTCCTTATTGTTAATTTCATTGTTTGATATTGGGGAATTACAGCTCATTAAAGTAAAAATGAAAAGTAACAAGGCGTAAACGTGAAGTCTCATAATGGATGTTTTAGATATTGCTAAAGATATTAATAATAATCCATTAATTTGTTGAGTTCTAATTGTGCCTAATGGTTTAGATAAGTTCTGTTTTAACACTTCGACTTCGCTCAGTGCAAGTTGATTTTATCGTACGTTAAGTGAAGTTAGGTTTTTAAGAATTTACAATCAAATTAAATTAACACTTCAACTTACTAAACAAATCCCAAAGTACCACACCACAACTTACAGAAATATTAAGGGAATGTTTAGTTCCATATTGTGGGATTTCAATTACTGAGTCACTAACATCTACAACCTCTTGCTGCACACCTTTCACTTCGTTGCCAAAAACTACAGCGTATTTGGTTTTAGGTTTAGGAGTAAAGTCGTTAAGCATTGTAGCATCTTCAGCTTGTTCTATAGACAACACGTTTATACCTTCTGTTTTTAGCTTTTCAACTAACGTTAGTGTGTCTTCCACATATTCCCATTCTACTGTTTCAGTACTGCCAAGAGCTGTTTTCTGGATGTCTTTATGTGGCGGTTTTGCAGTAATACCACTGAGATAAATCTTTTCTACTAAAAACGCATCACTTGTTCTAAAGACACTACCTATATTGTTAAGACTTCTAATATTATCTAAAACCACAATTAAAGGTGTTTTTTTTGCATTTTTAAAATCTTGAACAGAAAGTCTCTTAAGTTCGCTGTTTTTTAGTTTTCGCATTTTTAATAATTGTAGATAACTTATAATAGAACACTTTTATAAAACATCAAATATAATTACTTTAGCATTCTTACTATACTTGCAAA
>JABDPN010000048.1 GCA_013042715.1 Flavobacteriaceae bacterium
GGATAATGGATATTACACTAAAATACACGAACAACTTTCCAAGAAATATGGTGTTGAGCAACTAACAGCTGCTCAAATGGGAGGTTTAGAATGTGGTAAGTGTCATTATTAATATAAAGAAATTAAGAAGTAATTCAGAATTATATGTCATCAAACAAGAAATACTGGAAAAGTGTTGAAGAGCTAAATGAAAACAGCTCTATTGTTGAGGCGCTTAAACAAAACGAATTTGTAGAAGAAATTCCTGTAGATGAATTTTTAGGTGATAAGAAAACACTTGAAACATCTTCAACTACAAGACGTGATTTCTTAAAATACGTAGGCTTTAGTACTGCTGCTGCTTCATTAGCAGCTTGCGAAGGTCCTGTTATTAAATCAATTCCTTATGTAGTGCAACCAGAACAAATAATTCCTGGTGTTGCAAACTATTACGCGACTGCAATAGCTAATGGATTTGATTTCGCATCAATCTTAGTTAAAACGCGTGAAGGCCGTCCAATTAAAATTGAAAATAACGATCTAGCTCAAACAAATGGAGCTGCTAATGCAAGAGTACAGGCATCTGTTCTAGATTTGTACGATAGCCTTAGAATTGCTGGTCCTAAAAAAGATGGCGAAGATATTTCTTGGGAAGATCTTGAATCAGAAATAGCACAAAAGTTAAATGCTGCTAAAGCAAGTGGTAAAGACATTGTGTTATTGACCCAAACATTTGCAAGTCCATCTACTTCAAAATTAATATCAGAATTTAAAGAGGCTTATGGTAATGTAAGACATGTTGTATATGACACTATTTCAGAATCTACTGCATTAGATGCATACCAAAATATATTTGGTGAACGCGCTCTAGCAAATTACGATTTCTCCAAAGCAACAACCATAGTCTCAATTGGAGCAGATTTCTTAGGAGATTGGCAAGGTGGAGGTTTTTCTTCTGGATATGCACAAGGACGCATACCTAAAAATGGTAAAATGTCTCGTCATATTCAGTTTGAATCTAACATGACACTTTCTGGTGCAAATGCAGATAAGCGTGTGCCATTAACTCCAAGTCAGCAAAAAGTAGCACTAGCAAAATTATATGGTAAAATTACTGGACAGTCTGTTTCAGGAACATTACCAGCTCATATTGAAGAAGCAGTAGATAAAGCAGCTTCAGAAATCTCTAAAGCAGGAAGCAACGCAGTGGTTGTAACTGGAATAAAAGATGTTAATGCACAAACAGTTGTTTTAGAAATAAACAAGGCCATTTTAAGTAAAGCTTTTGATACTGAAAAACCACTAAAAGTAAGACAAGGTGATGATAAAGCAGTAGCTAACTTAATAGAAGATATGAAGTCTGGATCTGTTGGTGCTGTATTAATGAGTGGTGTAAATCCACTTTACACTTTACCTAATGCTTTAGATTTTGAAGAAGGATTAGAAAAAACAGATTTAACACTTTCATTTTCACTTAAAGAAGACGAAACAGCCTTAAAATGCCAATATATTGCTGCAGCTCCTCATTACTTAGAATCTTGGGGAGACTTAGAAATTAAAAAAGGACATTTTGCATTAATGCAACCAACTATTCGTCCTTTATTTGATACAAAACAATTCCAAGACATATTATTATCAGTTTTAGGTAATGATGGTTCTTATCACGATTATATAAAAGATAATTGGAGTACTAGTATCCTAAATGGAACTGATTGGAGTAAAGCACTTCACGATGGTGTGTTTGTTGGTACACCTTCTTCAGAAGAAATTGAAGAAGCAGTACAAGTCGAAGCTGTTGACGCAGCAGTTACCGCTAGAGCATTAGCTTCTGCATCAACTAAAGGTTTTGAGTTAACACTTTACTCAAAAATAGGACTTGGAGATGGTCAACAAGCCAACAACCCTTGGTTACAAGAATTTCCAGATCCTTTAACACGATTAACTTGGGATAATTACTTAACAGTTTCTGAAGCAGATGCTAAAGAGTTAGATTTATATCTAGATCCAAGCAATTTCTTTAATCAAAGTAGTCATGATGCTACTGGTGGATTAAATGGTAAATATGCTAATGTAACTACAAATGGTGTAACTGTAAAAGTACCAGTTGTTATTCAACCGGGACAAGCAAAAGGAACATTTGGTCTGTCATTTGGTTATGGAAGAACAGAGGGAATGAAGTCTGAAATGCAAGTTGGAGTAAATGCATATCCATTATATGCAGACTTTAACGATGTGCAAAATGTAACTATTGAAGTTGCAGAAGGTAGACACGAATTTGCTTCTGTTCAGATGCATAATACACTAATGGGTCGTGGAGATATTATTAGAGAAACCACATTGGAAATTTTTAATACTGAAGACTCTAGTGTTTGGAATCCTGTTCCTGTTGTATCATTAAACCACGAGGAAACTCCAGTAACAGACCCTAAAGTTGATCTTTGGGATGAATTCGATCGTTCTATTGGACATCACTTTAACTTATCAATTGACTTAAATGCATGTACAGGATGTGGAGCATGTGTTATTGCTTGTCATGCTGAAAACAACGTTCCAGTTGTAGGTAAAGAAGAAATACGTCGTAGTCGTGATATGCATTGGCTTCGAATAGATAGATATTATTCTTCAGAAGAATCTTTTGAAGATGATAACGTGAAGAAAGATAATATAAAAGGATTAAGTAGTTCGTTAAGTACATTTGGAGAAATGGAAGGCGCATCTGCAAATCCACAAGTAGCTTTCCAACCAATAATGTGTCAACATTGTAACCATGCACCATGTGAAACCGTTTGTCCTGTAGCAGCAACATCACATAGTCGTCAAGGACAAAACCATATGGCTTATAACCGTTGCGTTGGAACACGTTATTGTGCAAACAACTGTCCTTATAAAGTACGTCGTTTTAACTGGTTCTTATATAATGGAAATGATGAATTTGATTTCTATATGAATGATGATTTAGGGCGTATGGTAATTAATCCAGATGTAACAGTTCGTTCTCGTGGAGTAATGGAGAAATGTTCATTGTGTATTCAAAAAACACAAAAAACAATTCTTGATGCTAAACGCGATGGAAGAGAAGTGAAACCAAATGAATTCCAAACAGCTTGTTCTGCAGCATGTAGTAATGGCGCAATGGTATTTGGAGATATAAATAATAAAAAAGATGATATTGCAGCATTAAAAGAAGATGCTAGAGCATATCATTTATTAGAAAGTGTTGGTACAAAACCTAATGTTGTTTATCAAACTAAGGTTAGAAATACTAACGAAGCATAAATTAAATTAATTAAGAAATAATTATAAAAGGATTATGGCGTCTCATTACGAAGCACCTATTAGAAGACCTTTAGTTACAGGCGAAAAATCGTACCACGATGTTTCTGTGGACGTTGCAAGACCTGTTGAAGGTCAAGCAAATAAACTTTGGTGGATAGTATTCTCTATTGCTCTTGCAGCATTTCTTTGGGGAATAGGTTGTATAATTTATACAATTTCTACAGGTATTGGTACTTGGGGTTTAAACAAGACTGTAGGTTGGGCTTGGGATATTACTAACTTTGTTTGGTGGGTTGGAATTGGTCACGCAGGAACACTTATTTCTGCAGTACTATTATTATTCCGTCAAAAATGGAGAATGGCTATTAATCGTTCTGCAGAAGCAATGACAATATTCTCTGTTGTACAAGCAGGTTTATTCCCAATTATTCATATGGGACGACCTTGGTTAGGTTATTGGGTTTTACCAATTCCAAATCAATTTGGTTCGCTTTGGGTAAACTTTAATTCACCATTACTTTGGGATGTATTCGCAATTTCAACATACTTGTCAGTATCTATGGTTTTTTGGTGGACAGGTTTATTACCAGATTTTGCAATGATTAGAGATCGTGCTGTAAGACCATTCCAAAAGAAAATCTATTCCCTATTAAGTTTTGGATGGACTGGACGAGCAAAAGATTGGCAACGTTTCGAAGAAGTATCTTTGGTACTTGCAGGTTTAGCAACACCTCTTGTACTTTCTGTACATACTATTGTATCGTTTGATTTCGCAACATCTGTAATTCCTGGTTGGCATACTACAATTTTCCCACCATACTTTGTTGCCGGAGCGATTTTCTCTGGTTTTGCAATGGTACAAACACTTCTCATTATAATGAGAAAGGTTTGTAATCTTGAAGACTATATAACTGTTCAGCACATTGAATTAATGAACATTGTAATAATGATTACAGGTTCTATTGTTGGTGTAGCTTATATCACCGAGTTATTTATAGCTTGGTATTCTGGAGTAGAATTTGAGCAATACGCATTCTTAAACAGAGCAACAGGGCCTTATGCTTGGGCATATTGGGCAATGATGACTTGTAACGTATTCTCTCCTCAATTTATGTGGTTTAAGAAACTAAGAACAAGCATTATGTTCTCATTCTTTATTTCAATTGTGGTAAACATTGGAATGTGGTTTGAGCGTTTCGTAATTATCGTAACATCATTGCACAGAGATTATTTGCCATCTTCATGGTCTATGTTCTCACCAACTTTTGTTGATATTGGAATATTTATTGGAACAATAGGATTCTTTTTTGTATTATTCTTATTATACTCAAGAACATTCCCTGTAATAGCTCAAGCTGAAGTTAAAACTATTCTTAAATCTTCAGGAGAACGTTATAAGAGAATTAGAGAAGAAGGAGGAAGCCTTGTAGGAACAGGAACTGATGAAAGAACTTCTTTAAAAGCTGTTAAATTAGAAACACCAGCTAAGTTAGTTACAGATGATGATAACAAATCAACAATGAAAGATTCTTTACTAAAAAGTATTGGAATTTTTGATAAAGAAAAACAGACTGCTGATGATTTAAAGAAGATTAGTGGTGTTGGCCCAAAAATGGAAGAAGTTTTAAATAGCATTGGTATTTACACCTTCTTACAAGTAAGTAAAATGACAAAGAAAGAATACGACTTGCTAGATTCAATTACTGGATCTTTCCCTGGAAGAGCAGAGAGAGACGATTGGGCTGGTCAAGCTAAAAAATTAATAAAATAAAGATAGCATATGGAGTCTACAAAAGTAATTCACGCTATTTATACAGACGATGATGTTTTAATGGCTGCTGTTAAAAAAGTAAAAGCCGCAAAACATCATATAGAAGAAATATATACGCCTTTTCCAGTGCATGGACTAGACAAGGCAATGGGATTAGCACCAACTAGAATTGCTATTACATCATTTATTTATGGATGTATTGGTTTAGCAGTAGCAGTTTTAATGATGAATTATATAATGATAGAAGATTGGCCTCAAGATATTGGAGGAAAACCAAGCTTTAGTTATATAGCAAATATGCCAGCATTTGTTCCAATTATGTTCGAGCTTACTGTATTTTTTGCAGCACATTTAATGGTTATCACGTTTTATTTAAGAAGTAAAATGTGGCCATTTAAAAAAGCAGAAAATCCGGATCCAAGAACTACAGACGATCATTTCTTGATGGAGGTTGCAGTACATGGAAATGAAAAAGAGTTACAATCTCTTTTATCTGAAACAGGTGCAGTAGAATTAAACATAGTAGATAAAGAAGCACATTAATAGATTATGAAAGGCTTAATTAAAACAGTAGTATTAGTAATGTTGGTATCAATGGTTGTATCATGTAAAAGTAATGACAAACCAAACTATCAATTTTTTCCTAATATGTATGAGTCACCAAGTTACGAGACTTATGGAGAATACGATATTTTTAGCGACGAACAATCTGCACTTTTACCTGCTGAAGGAACATTAGCAAGAGGACATTCATTTTTCGAATATAAAAACACTAATGAAGACTATGAGCGTGCTAAAGCAGAATTGACTAATCCTTTAGAAGAATCTGAAATAAATTTAGAAAAAGGTAAAGAGTTATATACTATCTACTGCGCGATTTGCCATGGTAATAATGGAGATGGACAAGGTACATTAGTAAAACGTGAAAAAATATTAGGTATTCCTAATTATGCAGATAGAGAAATTACTGAAGGAAGCATTTATCATGTTATTTATTATGGTAAAAATGCAATGGGGTCTCATGCCAATTTCCTTAACGAAGAAGAGCGTTGGCAGGTTATTGCATATGTTCAAAAACTAAGATCAGAGTTAACAAAGTAAGAAAAGTAAAAGTTATATATCAACATGTATACGTTTTCAAATAGACTAAAAATATTTTCTGTAGCATTAATCATTCTAGGATTAGCTGGATGGTTATACAGTTATTCTACTTCTCATGTAACATTAGAGGAAGTAAAAACACTTTTAACTGAAGAAGCTTCTCATGATTCTCATGGCGAAGCTGCAGACTATGCAACAGTAGATGATGCACATGCATCAGAAGGTGCTCATGCAGAAGAACATCAAGGTGATGAGCATGCAGAACATGTCATGCATCAAATTCATAATAGACCATATGCAGCACTTTATATTGCAGCATTTTTCTTTATGATGATTTCTTTAGGTGTATTAGCATTTTATGGTGTACAATGGGCTTCACAATCAGGATGGTCTCCTGTACTATTTAGAGTCATGGAAGCAATAACGTATTATTTACTTCCAGGTGCTTTAATAGTTTTAGCAATTGCATTATGGGCTGGACCACATTTATTTATTTGGATGGATCCAGATGTAGTAGCTCATGATGAATTAATTCAAAATAAATCAGGATGGTTAAACACAACTTGGTTTACAATTAGAGCATTAATATTTATAGGTGGATGGAGTTTCTATAGATGGATTTCTAGAAAATACTCTATTGCATTAGATAATGCCGAAGACAAAAAGTACTTTAAGAAAAACTTCATGTGGTCTGCAGGATTTTTAGTTTTCTATATCTATACAGAATCTATGATGTCTTGGGATTGGATTATGAGTGTAGATCCTCACTGGTTTAGCACACTATTTGGATGGTATGTATTTGCAAGCATGTTTGTTAGTGGTATAACAGTTATTGCTTTAATAACAATTTATTTAAAAGCAAAAGGATATCTTGAATTTGTTAACGACAGTCATTTACATGACCTTGCTAAATTTATGTTTGGTATTAGTATTTTCTGGACATATTTGTGGTTCTCACAATTTATGTTAATTTGGTACGCGAATATACCAGAAGAGGTAACTTATTTTTCTACGCGTATTGCAGACTATAAATTACCTTTCTTTGGAATGCTAATTATGAATTTCATTTTCCCATTCTTGGTGTTAATGAACAGTGATTACAAACGTATTCCTTGGTTTATTGTTATGGCAGGAATTGTAATATTAATAGGTCATTATGTAGACGTATTTAATATGATTATGCCTGCAACAGTTGGAGACAGATGGTATTTTGGCTTGCCAGAATTAAGTGCATTAGCATTATTTGCAGGTTTATTTTTATTCCTTGTATTCTATGCACTTTCTAAAGCACCATTATTGCCAAAAGGAAATCCATTTATTAAAGAAAGTGAGCATTTTCATTATTAATAATTAAACGAAAGACGAAATTACAAGTATGACTACGTTATTAACAATAATTGTATTAGTAAGTATTACCATTGCTATTTGGCAAGTGGTTAAAATCTTTGATATTGCTAGTGCTAAAAAAGAAGATTCTGAGATTGCTAACGATAGCGATAATAGATTAAATGCAAACCTTATGCTAGGATTTCTTGTATTTATCTATGCCATTACTATAGTATGTTTAATATTATATGGTGATTTACCATTATTATCTAATTCTGCTTCAGAACATGGATTGCAGATAGACACATTAATGATTATCTCTTTAGCTATAATATTTTTTGTGCAGACAGTAACACAATTTTTACTTCACTTTTTTGCTTTTAAGTATAAAGGAGAAAAAGGTCGTAAAGCCTTATTTTACGCAGACAACGATAAGTTAGAATTCATTTGGACAATTATTCCAGTAATTACGCTTGCAGGATTAATAATTTACGGATTATTTACTTGGTCTGAAATTATGAATATTGAAGAAACAGAAGACACTATTGTAGTAGAACTTTACGCACAGCAATTTAACTGGAAAGCGAGATATGCAGGAGAAGATAATGTTTTAGGAAAAGCAAACGTTAGATTAATTGATATTGATAGAGCTAACATTTTAGGAGTAGATGAGTCTGATCCTTATGCTCAAGACGATATCATTACTACAGAATTACATTTACCAGTAGGAAAACAAGTATTATTTAAAATGCGTTCTCAAGATGTTTTACACTCGGCATACATGCCTCATTTTAGAGCACAAATGAACTGTGTTCCTGGTATGATTACACAATTTGCTTTTACTCCTACAGTTACTACAGCAGAAATGCGAGCAACAAATCAAATTCAGGAAAAGGTAAAAAGAATTAATAAAATAAGAGAAGAAAAAAGCAAGGGGTTGATAGCACAAGGAGAAGTACCATTAGACCCTTATGAGTTTGATTATCTATTACTATGTAATAAAATATGTGGAAAACAGCACTATAACATGCAAATGAAAATAGTGGTTGAATCTGAAGAAGATTACAAAACTTGGTTAAAAGAACAAAAAGTATTTAAGAACTCATTGGTTCAAAATTAAACATTACTTAAAAAGATTAGATTATGTCAGCACATGTAGATACTCACGACGATATAGGACATCATCATAAAGAAACCTTTGTGACTAAATATATCTTTAGTCAAGATCATAAAATGATCGCAAAGCAATACTTAATTACTGGTATTTTAATGGGAATTATTGGGATAGTTATGTCATTACTATTCCGCATGCAATTGGCATGGCCAGAAAAACCTAATGTTATTTTTGAAGCCTTACTAGGTAAATGGGCTCCAGATGGTGTTATGGATGCAGATATGTATCTTGCTTTAGTTACTATTCATGGTACAATAATGGTTTTCTTTGTACTTACTGCTGGATTAAGTGGTACGTTTAGCAACCTTCTAATTCCGCTTCAAATTGGAGCTAGAGATATGGCATCAGGATTCCTTAATATGGTATCATATTGGTTGTTTTTCTTGTCAAGTGTAATCATGGTTCTCTCTCTTTTTGTAGAAGCTGGACCAGCTGCTGCAGGATGGACAATTTATCCACCATTGAGTGCGTTACCACTAGCTCAAGGAGGCTCTGGAGCAGGAATGACACTTTGGTTAGTATCTATGGCAATTTTTATTGCATCATCATTACTAGGATCATTAAACTATATTGTAACAGTAATAAACCTTAGAACTAAAGGAATGTCTATGACAAGACTTCCTCTTACAATTTGGGCATTTTTTATTACTGCAATTATTGGTGTTATCTCATTCCCAGTATTATTATCAGCAGCATTATTATTGATAATGGATAGAAGTTTTGGAACTTCATTTTTCTTATCAGATATTTTTATACAAGGTGAAGTATTACACTATCAAGGAGGTTCCCCAGTTTTATTTGAACACTTATTCTGGTTCTTAGGACATCCTGAAGTATATATTGTATTACTTCCAGCACTAGGAATTACTTCTGAAGTTATTGCAACAAATGCTAGAAAACCAATCTTTGGATATCGCGCAATGGTGGCGTCAATTTTAGCAATTGCATTTTTATCAACAATAGTTTGGGGTCACCATATGTTTGTATCTGGAATGAACCCTTTCTTAGGTTCTGTATTTACATTTACAACATTATTAATAGCAATACCATCTGCAGTTAAAGCCTTTAATTATATTACAACACTATGGAAAGGAAATTTACAATTTAATCCAGGAATGCTTTTTTCTATTGGTTTGGTTTCTACATTTATAACAGGAGGATTAACCGGAATAATTTTAGGTGATAGTGCATTAGATATTAATGTTCATGATACATACTTTGTAGTAGCACACTTCCATTTAGTAATGGGTATATCTGCACTTTATGGATTGTTTGCAGGGGTATACCATTGGTATCCAAAACTGTTTGGACGCATGCTTAATAAAAATCTAGGTTATATCCATTTTTGGATAACAGCAATTTGTGCTTATGGTGTGTTTTTTCCAATGCATTTTATAGGAATGGCTGGATTACCTAGACGTTATTATACAAATAGTAATTTCCCATTATTTGATGATTTATCTAATGTAAATGTTGTTATCACAATATTTGCACTTATTGGAGGAGCTTTCCAATTAGTTTTCCTTTGGAATTTCTTCTATAGTATGTTCTATGGAAAAAAAGCAAAACAAAACCCATGGAAGTCTACTACATTAGAGTGGACTGCTCCAGTTGAGCATATGCACGGAAATTGGCCAGGAGCTATTCCACATGTACATCGTTGGGCTTACGATTATAGTAAACCAGGACACGATGAGGATTTTGTTCCTCAAAACGTACCTTTAAAAGAAGGTGAAGAAGAATTACATCATTAAGTAAACTAATTAGTTACATAATATATTTTAAGCCTTTCAAATTCTGAAAGGCTTTTTCTTTATATTTGAAGTATGAACGAGAATTTAGATCCAACAAGTAGTGGTTTTTCTTCTGAAGAACTTGATATAGAACGTGCTTTAAGACCAATAACTTTTGATGATTTTTCTGGTCAAGAACAAGTATTGGATAATTTAAAAATATTTGTTGAAGCATCTAATAGAAGAGGTGATGCCTTAGATCACACTTTGTTTCATGGACCTCCAGGATTAGGAAAAACAACACTTGCTCATATTATAGCAAACGAATTAAATGTAGGAATCAAAGTAACTTCTGGACCTGTTTTGGATAAACCAGGTGATCTAGCAGGTTTATTAACTAATCTCGAAGAACGAGATGTTTTATTTATTGATGAGATACATCGTTTAAGTCCTATTGTAGAAGAATATTTGTATTCGGCAATGGAAGACTACAAAATAGATATCATGATAGAATCCGGACCAAACGCTAGAACGGTTCAGATAAACTTAGCACCTTTTACTTTAGTTGGTGCTACAACACGCTCTGGTTTACTAACTGCTCCAATGCGAGCACGTTTTGGTATAAGTAGTCGCTTACAATATTACGATTCAGAATTATTATCAACAATAGTAGAGCGTAGTGCAAAAATTTTAAGTGTTCCAATTTCAATGGAAGCAGCAATAGAGATTGCTGGAAGGAGCAGAGGAACACCAAGAATTGCAAATGCTCTGTTAAGACGAGTAAGAGATTTTGCTCAAATTAAAGGCGACGGGAATATTGATATTAAAATTGCAAAATATGGTCTTAAGGCTTTAAATGTTGACGCACATGGACTAGACGAAATGGATAATAAAATTCTAACTACAATAATCGATAAATTTAAGGGAGGACCAGTTGGTATTACAACACTTGCAACTGCAGTAAGTGAAAGTTCTGAAACTATTGAAGAAGTATACGAACCTTTTTTAATTCAAGAAGGGTTTATTATGCGAACACCTCGTGGTAGAGAAGTTACAGATTTGGCATACAAGCATCTTGGAAGAATCCGAAAAGGTACACAAGGAGGATTGTTTTAATACAATTTGTCATTCTGAATGCGATTCAGAATCTAAATGAATTTAAAATCTAAACATACAAGTCTTATTAAAACCGAAGCAAAACGCCTCGGTTTTTTGTCTTGTGGAATTAGCAAAGCAGAATTTTTAGAGCATGAAGCACCTCGATTAGAAAAGTGGTTAAATAACAATATGCATGGAAAGATGCAGTATATGGAAAACCATTTTGATAAACGCTTAGATCCAACCAAGCTTGTAGAAGGTTCTAAAAGTGTCATCTCTTTATTGCTTAATTATTATCCAGCTCTAACACAAAGAAAGAATTCCTATAAAATTTCAAAATATGCTTATGGAACAGACTATCACTTTGTAATTAAGGATAAACTAAAAACATTATTAAATACAATTCAGGAACAAATTGGAGAAATAAATGGAAGAGCATTTGTAGATTCTGCTCCAGTTTTAGATAAAGCTTGGGCGGCAAAATCTGGACTAGGTTGGATAGGAAAAAACGCCAATTTAATTACTCAACAAGTAGGGTCGTTTTACTTTATTGCAGAATTAATTATAGACCTGGATTTAGAATACGATTTACCAACAACAGACCATTGTGGTTCTTGTACAGCTTGTATAGATGCTTGCCCTACGCAAGCCATTGTTGAACCTTATGTTGTAGACGGAAGTAAATGTATTTCGTATTTTACAATAGAACTTAAAGACAATATTCCAACTGAATTTAAAGATAATTTCGATGATTGGATGTTTGGATGCGATGTCTGTCAGGATGTTTGTCCTTGGAATCGGTTTTCTAAATCTCACAACGAACCTTTGTTTAATCCATCTTCAAAATTGTTAGAAATGTCAAAACAAGAATGGAAAGACATCTCTCAAGAGGTTTTTGGAGAACTTTTTAAAAAATCTGCAGTCAAACGCATTAAATTTTCAGGCTTAAAAAGAAATATCAACTTCATTAGTGATAATTTTTAATGTAAGTATTGTATCTTTATACCACAATAAATACACAATGAGTACGAGCATAAAAGGCAAAAAAGCATTGCTATATCATGCTTTGCCTTCTCCAGGAAAAATCAAGGTAGTTCCAACCAAAAAATATGCAACTCAAAGAGATTTGTCCCTAGCCTATTCTCCAGGTGTGGCAGAACCTTGTTTGGAAATAGCCAAAGACCTTAGTAACACCTATAAGTACACAATTAAAGGAAACTTAGTTGCCGTAATATCCAACGGAACAGCTGTTTTAGGACTAGGAAATATTGGTCCTGAAGCATCTAAACCTGTTATGGAAGGTAAAGGTTTATTGTTTAAAATATTTGCTGATATTGATGTGTTTGATATCGAAGTTGATACTGAAGATATCGATGAATTCATTAATACAGTAAAAATGATTGCTCCAACATTTGGAGGGATAAACCTAGAAGATATTAAAGCTCCTGAAGCTTTTGAAATTGAAAGGCGTTTAAAGGACGAGTTAAATATTCCTGTAATGCATGACGACCAACATGGTACAGCAATTATATCTGCCGCAGCATTACTAAATGCATTAGAATTAACAGAAAAAAATATTAAAGATGTTAAAATTGTTGTAAGTGGAGCAGGAGCTGCTGCTGTATCTTGCACAAGATTATATCAAGCATTTGGTGCACAAAAAGAAAATATTGTAATGCTTGATAGTAAAGGAGTAATTACAACCAAAAGAGACAATCTCTCACCTCAAAAAGCAGAGTTTGCTTCAAACAGAGATATTGAGACCTTAGATGAAGCTATGAAAGATGCAGATGTTTTTATTGGATTGTCAATAGCTAATGTATTAACAACTAAAATGTTATTATCTATGGCAAAAAATCCAATAGTTTTTGCAATGGCAAATCCAGATCCAGAAATTGAGTACAACTTAGCTGTTTCTACAAGAGAAGATATAATTATGGCAACTGGTCGTTCAGATCATCCAAATCAAGTAAATAATGTTCTTGGATTCCCATTTATCTTTAGAGGTGCTTTAGATGTAAGAGCAACAAAGATTAACGAAGAAATGAAAAAAGCTGCTGTAAAAGCTCTGGCTGGATTAGCAAAAGAACCAGTTCCAGAACAAGTAAATATGGCTTATGGAGAAACAAGATTAATTTTTGGGCGCGAATACATTATACCAAAACCATTTGACCCAAGATTAATTGCAACTGTTCCAGTTGCTGTAGCTAAAGCAGCAATACAAAGTGGTGTGGCTACAAAACCAATTGAGAATTGGGAAAAATATGAAGACGAATTATACGATAGACTTGATCATGACCATAAATTGGTAAGAGCACTACATAACAGAGCAAAAATAAAACCTAAACGAGTTGTCTATGCAGAAGGTGATCAAATAGAAGTTTTAAAAGCAGCTCAAATCGCTTATGATGAAGGTATAGCATTCCCTGTTTTATTAGGAAGACAAGACGAAATTGAATCCTTGATGGAAGAAATTGATTTTGATGCAGATGTAAAAATAATTGACCCTAAATCTGATAATCAAAAGCAACGAAGAGAAAAATATGCAATGGATTTTTGGGAAGATCATAAAAGACTTGGGATTACATTAAAGGCTGCAAGAAAATTAATGAGAGAACGTAATTATTATGCAGCTATGATGGTTAATGAAGGCGATGCAGATGCTCTAATTTCGGGATATTCTAGAAGTTATCATGCTGTTGTAAAACCAATGGTTGAGATAATAGGTTTAGCGGAAGGTGTTTCAAAAATTGCAACTACCAACCTTTTAATGACGCAACGTGGACCAATGTTTTTAAGCGATACAGCTATTAACATTAGTCCAAATGCTATTGATTTAGCAAATATAGCTCTAATGACTGCCAATGTTGTGAAGACACTTGGTCTAAAACCAGTTTTAGCTATGGTGTCATTTTCAAATTTTGGATCTTCAGATCATGAGGATGCAGTAAAAATTAGAGAAGCTGTTTCTTATTTACATAAAGAGCATTCAGATTTAATTATTGATGGTGAACTTCAAACAGATTTTGCATTAAATGGCGAGCTTTTAAAAAAAATATTCCCATTTTCAAAATTAGCAGGTAAAAAGGTTAACACTTTAATATTTCCTAATTTGAATTCCGCAAACATAACATATAAACTTCTAAAGGAAATAAATAAAGTAGATTCTATTGGTCCTATTATGATGGGGCTTAAAAAACCAGCACATATATTACCACTAGGTGCAAATGCAGATGAGATAGTAAATATGACCGCAGTTGCTGTTATTGATGCCCAAATTCAAAGGAATTAAACGCATTTTTAACTTAAATATATATGCTCAATATGCAAATAATTTTATTACATTTGATATCATAACAAAATTGGTTTAATGATTACACACATCCAAGGGAAACTTGTTGAGAAAAATCCAACTAATGTAGTTATTGATTGTAATGGCGTGGGTTACTTAATAAATATTTCCTTGCATACATTTTCTCAAATTCCAGATAAAGAACTATTAAAATTATTTACGCACCTTCAAGTACGTGAAGATTCTCATACTTTATTTGGTTTTTGTACTTTGGCAGAACGTGAAATATTTAGGTTATTAATTTCTGTTAGTGGTATAGGAGCAAGTACTGCAAGAACAATGTTTTCTTCTTTAACTCCTAAGCAAGTTAGAGACGGAATAGCTTCAGAAGATGTAGCCTTAATTCAATCTGTAAAAGGGATTGGTCTAAAAACAGCACAACGTGTAATTATTGAATTAAAAGATAAAGTGCTAAAAATTTATGATATAGACGAAGTTGCACCTTCAGAAAGCAATACAAATAAAGATGAAGCGTTATCTGCTTTAGAAGTTCTTGGTTTTACCAAAAAACAATCTGAACGTATTGTAGATAGAGTTTTATCTGGGCAACCAGATGCAAATGTCGAAACATTAATTAAGGAAGCACTTAAAAACTTGTAATTAATTTTGAAAAAAACCAACTATATAATTACTAAAACGCTAAAATCGTTTTTACTGTTTAGCTTAATTTTGCTTTTTGTAAAGGTTTCATCTGCTCAGGAGACAACTACGGTTCAAGATACAACAAAAGCGGGATTCTCATTAGGTAATTTAAAAGTTCCAAACCCAAACAGTATTGTTTATAAATATACTTATGATCCGTTAACAGATCGTTACATATACACTGCAAGCGTTGGTAGTTTTAATATAAATTATCCAGTAATCCTTACTCCTGAAGAATATCAAAAACTTGTTTTTCAAGAGAGTCTAAAAGGTTATTACAAGGAAAAAATTGATGCTTTTGACGGTAAAAAAGAAGGATCTGAAGAAGCACAGAAAAACTTAATTCCAGAGTTTTATGTAAACTCGGGATTTTTCGAATCAATATTTGGGGGCAATACCATTGAAGTTATTCCACAAGGTTCTGTAGAAATGGATTTAGGTGTGTTGTTTTCTAAACAGGACAATCCTTCATTTTCTCCTAGAAATCGAAATAATTTTACTTTTGATTTCGATCAACGTATAAGCTTAAGTTTACTTGGTAAAGTTGGAACCAGACTTCAGGTTACAGCAAATTATGATACGCAATCTACGTTCGATTTTCAAAATCTTATAAAATTAGAATACACACCTACAGAAGATGATATTATTAGAAAAATTGAGGTAGGTAATGTAAGTATGCCCTTAAACAGTTCATTAATAACTGGAGCACAAAGTTTATTTGGTGTAAAAACCGAATTACAATTTGGTAAAACAAGAATAACAGGAATATTCTCTGAACAAAAATCACAAACCAGATCTGTAGTAGCTCAAGGAGGTGGAACTCTAGAGGAATTTGAATTCTTTGGATTAGATTACGACGAAAACAGACACTTTTTCTTAGCTCATTACTTTAGGGATAACTACGATAAAGCTCTGGAAAACTATCCTTTTATTAATTCTAATGTTCAAATTACAAGAATAGAAGTTTGGGTAACTAATAGATCCAATAGAACAGAAAACGTTAGAAACATTGTTGCGTTTCAGGATTTAGGAGAATCTCAAGTTGTAGGTTCTGGAGTGACTACAAACCCAGCAAACATATATCCAGATAATAGTAATAATGCTTTCGATCCAACAATTATTGGTCAAGCAGGTTCACAATTAACAGATGCAGTTAGAGATGTTGCAACTGTTCAGTCTGGAATTCTAGTACCTGGAGTTTCAGAAGGTTTTGATTATGGAAAACTTGAAAGTGCCAGAAAACTTAACCAAGGACAAGAATATACCGTTAATACACAACTAGGATACATATCATTAAACCAACGTTTACAGAACGACGAAATACTTGCAGTTGCATATCAATTTACTATTGGTAATCAAGTTTATCAAGTTGGTGAATTTGCCAATGATGGTGTAGACGCAACAGATGTTACTACAGATACAGGAACAGGAAACCAGATTATAAACAATAATAATTTGGTTTTAAAAATGATTAAAAGTACCGTTACAAGTGTTGAGCTACCAATTTGGGATCTTATGATGAAAAATATCTACAATACAGGTGCTTTTCAATTAACTCAAGAAGATTTTAGATTAAATATATTTTACACTGAAACCTCTCCTTTAAACTATATTACTCCAGTAGAAGGCACTCCATTTCCAACTCCTGGACCTAACGAAACTGCTATAGAAGAAACACCACTTTTGAAAGTATTTAATTTCGATAGACTTAATTTTAATAACGATCCGCAAGAAAATGGAGACGGATTCTTCGATTTTGTTCCAGGAATTACTGTAATTCCTCAAAATGGAAAAATAGTATTTACTAAAGTAGAACCATTTGGAGAATTTCTTTTCGAAAAACTCAGGAACAATCTTAGTGAAAACTATGATGGTGACGAAAATTTGGATTTCAATGCCAATCAAAGAAAATATGTATATCGTAAATTGTATAAAAGCACTAAAACAGCAGCTCTTGAAGATGGAGAAAAAAATAAATTTCAAGTCAAAGGGCGATACAAATCCGAAGGTGGTTCAGGAATACCTATTGGTGCATTTAATGTACCACGAGGTTCTGTAAAAGTTACTGCAGGAGGACGTGTTTTAGTAGAGGGTGTAGATTATACAGTAAATTATCAAATAGGGACTGTTCAAATTCTCGACCCAGCTTTACAAGCATCAAATACTCCAATTCAGGTTTCAGTAGAAAACAATTCAGTGTTTGGGCAACAAACAAAACGTTTTTCTGGTATAAATGTAGAACATCAGTTTAATGAGAATTTTGTTTTAGGAGCAACGTTTTTAAATCTTAACGAAAGACCTATTACTCAAAAAGCAAATTATGGAACTGAGCCAATAAATAATACCATTTTTGGTTTTAATGGTAACTATTCAACAGAAGTCCCATTTTTAACAAGATTAGCTAATAAACTTCCAAATATAGATACAGATGTTGCATCAAATGTATCTTTAAGAGGTGAATTTGCGTATTTAATACCAGGAGCTCCAAAAGGTACTGCATTTAAAGGAGAAGCAACATCTTATGTAGACGATTTTGAAGGCACACAAAATGCTATAGATTTATTATCTCCACTATCTTGGTTCTTATCAAGTAGACCAAAAGGGTTAGGACGAACCTATGCAGAAGGTGGAGAAGACGATAATGGTATTCAAAACGGATACGACAGAGCATTTTTAAATTGGTATACAGTAGATCCAATTTTTTATAGTGCACAACGTCCTTCAGAAATAACAGACGATGATGTTTCAGACATCTATACAAGAAGAGTGTTTATAGATGAAATTTTCCCACAAGTTGATTTAGTTCAAGGACAAACTACAGTAATCAACCCATTGGATTTAGTGTATTATCCTTCAGAAAGAGGGCCATATAATATGTCTGATGATGCTTCAGATGGTATTTTAGATAATCCAAATAATAGTTGGGCAGGAATTTCAAGACAATTAACTTCAACAGATTTCGAACAATCTAACGTAGAGTATATCGAGTTTTGGTTATTAGATCCATTTTTAGATAATCCTGGTAATATAGGTGGAAAACTTACAATCAACTTAGGAAATATTTCAGAGGATGTTATTAAAGATGGTAGAAAGCAATACGAAAATGGTTTACCCCAAGATGGCAACATAGATTTACTACCTCAAACAACTTGGGGAACAGTTGTACCTCAAAACCAATCGTTAATATATGCATTCTCAACATTAGGTCAAGAAAGAGAAAATCAAGATGTTGGATACGATGGTTACAGTGATGAGGATGAGGCTGCAGTATTTACAGATTTCTCTGGATTTGAAGATCCAGCTAACGATAACTACACATACTTCTTAAATACAGATGGAAATATATTTGAGCGCTATAAAAAATATAATGGTTTAGATGGAAATAGCCCAGATACATTTACAGATACCAATAGAGGTTCTACAACACAACCTGATGTAGAAGATATTAACAGAGATAACACAATGAATACCATTGATAGTTATTTTGAATATGAATTAGATATAACACCTGCATCACTTGCAAATATTAACAATGCTCTTATTGTCGATAGAAAAGAAGGTACAGTAGGTTTACCAAATGGAAATTCTGCCACTACAAGGTGGTATCAATTTAGAATTCCATTAACAGAACCAACAAATATAGTTGGTGGAATAACCGATTTTAGATCCATTCGTTTTGCAAGATTATACTTAAAAGATTTCACACAAAATACAGTTTTACGTTTTGCAACTTTAGACTTAGTAAGAAGTGATTGGAGAAGATTCCAATTAGCTTTAGATGACGATACAAACGTAGAAGACGATAACACAGATTTTAGTGTTGGAATTATTGGTATTCAAGAAAACGATGGAAACTATGTATCTCCTCCTGGAATAGAACGCGAACAATTAAACAATAACAATACTATTGTAAGGCAAAATGAACAATCCCTTGTTGTGAATGTTTGCAACATAGAACCTGATGATTCCAGAGCAGTATTTAAGAATATTAATGTAGATATGCGACAATATGAAAGGTTGCGTATGTTTTTACACGCTCAAGAAGGTAACACACCTGGATTAATGGATGGTGATGTTATTGGATTTATTAGAATGGGTAACGACTTTACTCAAAACTATTATCAAATAGAAGTACCATTAAAAGTAACAGTTGGTTCGTCATTAGACGAAGAAACAGTTTGGCCAAACGAAAACGAAATTAACTTACCAATTGAAATTTTATCAAAGATTAAATCACTAGGTATTTCAGCAATGACTCTTGGAGCACAAAATGCAACTTACTACGATGTAATCGACCAAGAATTAGTAGAAACACCTTTAAACGACCCTAATGCACCATTACCAGTTTTAACGCCAATAGAGCAAGGTCAACAAAGGGTTGCAGTTAAAGGAAACCCTAACTTTGCAGATATAAGAACTTTAATGGTTGGTGTTAAAAACCAATCTACAACGTCTTCATGTGCAGAAGTTTGGTTTAATGAATTACGTCTGTCTGAATTGGATAATGAAGGAGGATGGGCTGCTGTAGTTAGTATGGATTCTAATATTGCAGATTTCATGAATATAAGTGCAACAGGTAGACAAAGTACTTCTGGTTTTGGTGGTGTGGAACAAGGTCCTAGCCAAAGAAGTTTAGAAGATGTAAAACAATATGATGTTGTAACTAATATTAATTTAGGACAATTATTGCCAAAAAAATGGGGAGTTCAAATCCCATTTAATTATGGACAAAGTGAAGAGTTAATTACGCCAGAATTTGATCAACAATATAAAGATATTAAGCTTGACGATAGACTAGATGCAGCAGAAACAGCAGAAGAAAGAGATCAAATTTTACAACAAACAGAAGATTATACAAAACGAAAAAGTATAAACTTTATTGGTGTAAGAAAAACTAGAACTGGTGAGAATAAACCACGTTTTTACGATGTTGAGAACCTAACATTTAATTATTCATATAACCAAATAGAGCATAGAGATTTTGAAATTGAAAACTCCTTAGATCAAAATGTAAGAGTAGGAGCAAATTATAATTATTCTTTTGAGCCTAAAGTTATTGAACCATTCAAGAAAAACGATTCTCTCTTCAGAAATAAATACTGGAAAATACTTAAAGACTTTAATTTTAATCTATTACCATCAAGTTTCTCTGTAAATACAGATTTTATAAGACAATTTAATAGTCAGAAGTTCAGAGATTTTGATTTAACAGGAAATAATATTGGTATAGAAGAATTGTATAGACGTAATTACATGTTTGATTTCCAATACACCATTAATTATGATATCACTAATGCTTTAAGCTTAAATTTCACTGCATCTAATAACAATATTGTAAGAAATTATTTTATAAACGATAATCTCAATGGCCAACAAGATCCAACATTAGATGTTTGGGATGGCTTCTTTGATGTTGGAGATCCAAACAGACAAACCCAACAATTAGGTGTAAATTACGAGTTACCACTTTACAAATTACCATTCTTAAGTTTCCTTAAAGCATCGTATTCGTATACTGGAGATTTCCAATGGCAAAAAGGATCAGATTTATATGGAAATCTAACAATAAATGGCGAAACTTACGATTTAGGAAATACTATTTCTAATGCAAATACACATAATCTAAATGGAACTCTTGATATGCAAAAGCTCTATAGATATATTGGACTTGTAAGAAAAAACACAAGAAGCAATAGAAGAACTAGAGATCCTAGATTAAACAACAGCACAGATAACAGAAATGCTAATAATAATTCATCTAATAACAGAGGCTCATCAAAAAAACATAAAGCATACAACACGTTAGTAGATGTTTTAACAAGTGTAAAACGTGTACAGTTTAATTACTCAGAAAATAATGGTTCTTTCTTACCAGGTTACTTACAAACACCAGGATTTATTGGAACACTAAAACCAACTGTAGGTTATACTTTTGGTAGCCAAAAAGACATTAGATTTTTAGCAGCACGAAATGGATGGTTAACAGTTTTTCCAGAGTTTAACCAACAATATACAGAAGTGCATAACGACAATTTAAATTATAGTATAAATATTGAGCCTTTTAGAGATTTAAAAATAGATTTAACAGGAGGAAGAGCATATGCTGAAAATCTTACTGAAAACTTCAATACTATAGACACAAATAACGATGGATTTAGTAATGAATATAATTCTTTGATAAGAAATTCATTTGGAAACTTTAATATTTCTACAGCATTAATAAAAACAGCGTTTAATAAAAGTGATGAAACTAGTTCTAAAACATTTGATAATTTTAGAGACAATCGCTTAACCATTTCAAGACGATTAGCACAACGCGATGGTATTGACTTGACAAATCCTGCAAATTTTGAAGATGGCGATACCAATAGCTATCCATTAGGTTATGGTAAAACTAATCAAGCAGTATTGTTGCCAGCTTTCTTGTCGGCATACACTGGAAAAGATGCAGGAAAGATTAAACTGGGAGCATTTAGAGATGTACCAATACCAAATTGGACATTAAAGTATACTGGACTCATGAAACTTAAATGGTTTAAAAAACACTTTAAACGGTTTTCTGTAACGCATGGTTATAATTCTATGTATACCATTAACCAGTTTATGTCTAATTTAGATTACGAAGCAAAAAATACAGATGTAGACTATACTCAGCAATCACCTAATACATTAGATCAATCTGGAAATTACAAAAACGAAAACTTATTTAGCAATATTAACTTAATGGAGCAATTTAGTCCTTTAGTTAAGCTGGATATGGAAATGAAAAACTCGTTAAAGATACTTGCAGAAATCAAAAAAGACAGAGTATTATCGCTTAGTTTTGATAATAATTTAATGACAGAAATACAAGGTTACGAATATATTCTTGGTTTAGGCTACAGATTTAAAGATGTAAGAATACGTTCAAAACTTGCAGGAGCAAAGCAGATCATTAAGAGCGATTTAAATATGAAGTTAGATGTTTCTGTTAGAAACAATAAAACTATAATTAGATATTTAGACCTAGAAAACAATCAAGTAACAGCAGGTCAAACCCTTTACAGTCTTAAATATTCGGCAGATTATGCCTTCAGTAAAAACCTAACAGGATTGTTCTATTTTGATTATGGCTTCTCAGAATACGCAATTTCTACAGCTTTCCCTCAAACTACAATTCGTTCAGGATTTACATTACGCTATAATTTTGGTAACTAATAATTAATATAAAAGAAAACAAATGAGTGTTCCTTCAGAATTAAAATATACAAAAGACCACGAATGGATAAAAGTTGATGGTGATTTAATAACAGTAGGTATTACAGATTTTGCGCAACGCGAACTTGGAGATATTGTTTATGTAGAAGTAGAAACTGTAGACGAAACCTTGGATAAAGAAGAAGTTTTTGGCACAGTTGAAGCTGTTAAAACAGTTTCAGATTTATTTTTACCTGTTTCAGGTGAAATTATTGAATTTAACGAGAATCTAGAAGACGAACCGGAACTTGTTAATACAGATCCTTATGGAGAAGGTTGGATGATTAAAGTAAAATGCTCAGACGTTTCTGAGTTAGACGATCTATTATCTCCAGAAGATTATAAGGAAGTAATTGGTGCTTAACAAAAAAATAGTACTTGCAATTCAAATTGTATATATAGTACTAATTACTGTACTAAGTTTAGTGTCTATAGATACTAAAACAAATATTAACGTGGACAATGCAGATAAGATCATCCACGTCATGATTCATGCAATACATGTACTTTTGTTGTTTTTGGTTTTTTCAAAATACAACATAAATAAACCAATTTTACTAGCTATATTTATATCGATAATGTATGGAATTGTAATAGAAGTTTTACAAGAACAATTTACAACAAAACGCGAATTTGATATATTTGATATCTATGCAAATTGTTTTGGTACTATTATTGCAGCAATATTATTGAAGTTTAAAGGTAAAGCAATCGTTAAATTAATATAAACCCTTGCTTTTTTTATAAATTATTGGTTATTTTACCAATCTTGAAAACGCGATTAATTATGGAACCGAAAAAAAATCCAAAAGCAGATGTAAGTAGAAATGGAGTAATTTATTTCTCAGTTGGTTTATTGTTAATGCTATTTGTAGCATACTCAGCAATTAACTACAAAACCTACGATAAACAAGTTATCGATATTGGTCAGTTAAATGTTGAATTAGAAGAAGAAGAAGAAATTCCAATTACAGAACAATTACAAACACCACCACCTCCACCACCTCCACCAGCAGCTGTAGAGGTTATTGAGATTGTAGAGGATGAAGAAGAAATTGAAGAAACTGTTATAGAATCTACTGAAACAGATCAAGATGAAGAAATTTTAGAGATTGAAGAAGTAGAGATTGAAGAAGTAGAAGAAGACATTGAGGTACCATTTGCAGTAATTGAGAACGTTCCTGTATATCCTGGTTGCGAAAAAGGAAACAACAACCAGAAAAGAAAATGTATGTCAGATAAGATTACAAAATTTGTTCAAAAGAAATTTAATACAGGTTTAGCAGGAGATTTAGGCCTTTCTGGAAGACAACGTATTAATGTAATCTTTAAAATAGACAAAAATGGAAATGTAACTGGAGTACGCTCTAGAGCACCACATCCACGTTTAGAAAAAGAAGCAGCACGTGTAATTAACATGTTGCCAAAAATGAAACCTGGTAAACAAAGAGGAAAAGCAGTAATTGTACCTTATTCTTTACCAATTATTTTCCAAGTTCAAGACTAAACATTAAGTACATATATAATCATAATCCCGTTACGAAAGTAACGGGATTTTTTGTTTCTTTTTTGAACTAGGTTCATCTTTAAACTACTTAAGGAAGTTAAGTCAAAATCAAAATATAAAGATTTATTAAACGAAACAGAACTTGTTGTAAAGAAGATTCCACAAATAAAACAAGGAAAGCAAAACAAAAAAGAAGTATCTGTATAGTACACTTTACCAATACTATTTAAAGTTCGTTAAATACAGACTTTCTAAATAATAAAATCCGTTTTCAAAATCTTGAAAATGGATTTTTTATATGCAACTATCAAGCAAAAATAGTATCTTCGGCATAGATCAATTTAGATTTAAAAAATGAAGAAATTAGTTCTGCTTTTCACTGTGTTTTTTGTGCTAAATAGTTATGCTCAAGAAGATGTTACTTACGAGAAATGGCCTGTATTCCCAGAATGCGAAGATCTTGAAATCGAGCAACACAAACCCTGTTTTAACCAACAACTATCAAAGTTTATTTTTGAAAATTTTGAAGTCCCAGAAATAATATATAAGGATAATTACAATGGTAATGTTGTAGTACTTTTTGAGGTTGATGCAGAAGGTAACTTTGTAGTACTTTATGTAGATGCTATCTATGATGAGTTAAAGACAAAAGCAAGACTTGTTTTTGCAGAATTACCTAAAATTAAACCAGCAACATATAATGGAAATCCTACATATAAGCAATTTTCATACGAAATAAAAATTCCACTTGTAACAGCTTCAGAAAACGCAATTAATGAGACCCATAAGAGTGATGTTTCAGAATTAGAAAAACTTGCAAAATCTGAATTCGATAATATTAATAAAGAACTTAAAACATTTAATGATGAAGCTTTTAAAAGCCAATTAAATATTCCTTTTACACATCAGTTTTATTCAAATTTTGATAGAAATATAAACTTGGTTGGCACAAATATGCATACAGCTTCAAAGCCATTTTTGTATCATGATGTATCCAATTATTACAATTTTTCAGAAGCTAAAAATAGTCTTACAAAAGAAACAGAGTCTTGGTGGAAGCGTAAACTTTTAAACGAAAATCTAGTTCAAATAAAAGGTGAAAATTATTGGTTTACTGTAGATCCAATTTTCGATTTACAAGTTGGTAAAGACACAGATGCAGAATTCAATTCTACGTTTAACAATACTAGAGGTATTTTTATCCAAGGTGGTTTAGGTAAAACCTTAAGTTTTTCTGCTTCAGTCTACGAGAGTCAAGGTAGATTTGCACAATATTACAATCAATATGCAGAAAGTTTAGGACAACCAGGTTCACAAAACGAAATAGCTGTTATTCCAGGAAGAGGTATTTCTAAACGGTTCAAAAAGGATGCTTATGATTACCCTGCTGCAGAAGCTTATTTATCCTTTTCTCCAGCAAAATTTATAAACCTTCAGTTTGGACATGGTAAGAATTTTATTGGAGATGGTTATAGATCTCTATTACTAAGTGATGTCTCAAGCCCTTCACCTTTTTTAAAACTTAGCACCAAATTCTGGAAGATTAAATACACTAATACTTGGATGTGGTTAAAGGATATAAGACCTGAAGTACAAGTAGATGGTGCATACCAAACAAAATATATGGCGAATCATTATTTAAGTTGGAATGTATCTAAACGTTTAAACCTTGGTTTTTTCGAATCTGTAATGTGGATAAAAAACGAAAACAGAGGTTTTGATATTAACTACTTAAATCCAATTATCTTTTATCGCGCTATAGAATTTGAAACAGGACAAGAAGCAGGAAATGCTGTATTAGGAGCTTCAGCAAAATACAAATGGAACGATAATATTAACATATATAGTCAGTTTGTTTTAGATGAATTCTCTCTTAGTGATATAAAAGCAGGTGAAAAAAGTTGGAAAAACAAATTTGGATATCAATTAGGACTTAAATACTACAATGCTTTTAAAGTTGATAATTTAATGCTACAGTTGGAGTATAACAGAGTGCGACCATATACCTATTCTCACGATACAATTAGCTTAAATTATGGTCATAATAACCAGTCTATGGCACATCTCTGGGGAGCAAATTTTAGTGAAGCTATTGTTATTGGGCATTACAATTACAAACGATGGTTTGCAGACGCTAAAGTTGTGTTTGGTAAACGAGGTTTAGATTTTAATACCACTGAAGATAATTTTAATTATGGTGGAGATATCTACAGAAATTACGAAGAAAATAGACCTTTTGATACTGGAGTTGAGGTTGCTCAAGGAAATAAAGCTAGTGTTTTTCATGCCGAATTACAGTCAGGCTATGTTGTAAATCCAGCAACAAACTTAAAGTTGTTTGCATACGTGAGTTACAGAAACTTTAATCCAAACGCTACAACCGAAACCACCTTCAGCAATGACACAGTATGGTTTAGCTTAGGTTTGAGAACAGATTTATTTAATTGGTACTTTGATTTTTAATAAAAACATTATCGTTTTTATAGCATTGCATAAATACTTATTTAGAGTATATTTGCCAATCCTTAAAAAATAATCACTTGGCAAATACAATGTCACTAACATTTGTAAAAGACATTAAGGCAGTTACCAAAATGGGATTGTCTATTAGTGTTGTAATTTCCTCACTTGCAGGCTATTTATTAGGAGCAGAAACTGTAAGTTTTGTTACACTTGTATTATTAGCTATAGGTGGCTATTTTATGGTTGGTGCTTCCAATGTCTACAATCAAATAATTGAGCGTGACTTAGATTCTTTAATGGAGCGTACCAAAGACAGACCAATTCCTGCAGGACGAATGTCTGTTAGGTTTGCTTTTATATTGGCTGCTGTTTTAACCTTACTTGGTATAATTATTCTTTATACAATAAATCCAAGTACTGCCATGTTTGGTGCTATATCAATATTTTTATACACAAGTGCATATACACCTTTAAAGACTAAAACACCTTTTTCGGTATTTGTTGGAGCGATTCCAGGAGCGATTCCATTTATGTTAGGTTGGGTTGCTGCAACAAACGATTTTGGTATAGAACCTGGAACATTGTTTATGTTACAGTTCTTTTGGCAGTTTCCACATTTTTGGGCAATTGGATGGTTTCTAGATGAAGATTATAAAAGAGCAGGATTTAAACTTTTGCCAACAGGAAAACCAGATAAAGGAACAGCAGTTCAGATTATATTATACACTGTTTGGACTATAATTATTTCAATTTTTCCAGTATTTGGATTTACAGGAGAATTAAAACTAACCATAGTTGGAGCAATTATTGTATTTTTAATAGGTTGTAAAATGTTGTATTACGCATTTCAACTCTTCAAAAAGCAGACTGCTAAAGCTGCAAGACAATTAATGTTAGCAAGTGTATTGTATATTACCATAATTCAAATAGTTTACGTATTAGATAAGTTTATAAGATAGTATGGATTTAACACAAGGAACCAATCAGGAAAAAAATAAAAGAGCAAAAAAAATGATGCTTTGGTTTGGCATTATTTCACTTATAATGTCTTTTGCAGGACTTACTAGTGCGTTTTTAGTGAGCCGTTCTAGAGAAGATTGGTTAACCGATTTTCAATTACCACATGCCTTTACAATTAGTTTAGTTTTAATAATAGTAAGTAGTATTACAATAATTCTCGCTAAAAGAAGCATAAAAACTAATAAGAGACCTGCTGCTACAATTTTCTTATTGCTAACACTTGTTTTAGGTGTTGCTTTTATTGTTAGCCAAATAAATGGGTTTAACGAAATTATAGCATCAGGATATAATTTTACAGGACCAACAAGTAATGTAACCATGTCCTATATCTATGTTATTGCCTTTGTACATATTGTACATGTTGTAGCAGGTTTAATTGCTATACTTGTTGTGGTTATTAATCATTTTAGAAAAAAATATTCAGCAGAAAACATGCTTGGTGTAGAATTAGCAGCTACATTTTGGCATTTTATAGACATTCTCTGGATTTATCTGTTTTTATTCTTATATTTTGTCAGATAAATAATTTGATTATTTTTGTTCAACTCAAAAACTAAAAACATTTTATGGACACTACTCTTGTAAGCACTGGAACAGAAGGAAAAACTTGGGGAGGAGGTAATCAACCTCTAAAAGCGAGTTATGGAAAAATGATGATGTGGTTCTTCATAGTTTCAGATGCATTAACATTTTCTGGATTTCTTGCAGCCTATGGTTTTTCAAGATTTAAGTTTATAGACTCTTGGCCAATTGCAGATGAGGTTTTTACGCACGTTCCTTTTGTACATGGTAATTACCCAATGATTTATGTTGCCTTCATGACATTTGTTTTAATTATGTCTTCAGTAACTATGGTATTAGCAGTAGATGCTGGCCATCAATTAAAAAAGGCTAAGGTTACTTTTTATTTATTCTTAACTATAATTGGAGGTTTAATATTCGTTGGTTCTCAAGCTTGGGAATGGGCAACTTTTATTAAAGGTGATTATGGTGCTATTCAAACTAAAGGCGGAAATATCTTACAGTTTGTAGATTCAGATGGTAATCGTGTTGCATTAAAAGATTTTGTTGTGCCAACACATACAGAACGTGTACAACACCAAGATAACAATGGATTATGGTTTTTAAACGAAAAGGCTTTACCAACCTATTCTGTTAGTGATGTTGTTACTGGTTTAGAATCACACGATAATATTCTTGTTAGAACACAAATGCTTACTGCAGAAGGTGAAAAAACAGTACTTTCTCGAGAAGAATCTTTAAGACAAATAAAAGAAAACAGTAAAGCTGTTGTTGAAGGTGCAAACTTAAAGGTTAACGAATATGGTTCGCCATTGTTTGCAGATTTCTTTTTCTTTATAACTGGATTTCATGGTTTTCACGTATTCTCTGGAGTAGTGCTTAATATTATTATTTTCTTTAATGTAATATTAGGAACTTATGAACGAAGAAAAAGCTACGAAATGGTTGAGAAAGTAGGATTGTATTGGCACTTTGTAGATTTAGTTTGGGTATTTGTATTTACATTCTTCTACCTTGTATAATAACATAAAATAGTAATTAAAAATGGCAGAACACGCACACAAATTAGAAATATTAAGAGGTTTAGTAAAGTTTAAATCTAATACTCAAAAAATTTGGGGAGTTTTGATTCTTCTTTCAATAGTCACAACAGTAGAAGTTGTTTTAGGAATTTATAAACCTGATTTTTTAATGGGGAATTTCTTTTACATGAAAATTTTAAACTGGATTTTCATTATTCTTACAATTGTAAAGGCGTATTACATTACTTGGGATTTTATGCATATGAGAGACGAAACCAAAGCTTTAAGACGCGTTGTAGTATGGACTGCAGTTTTCTTAATATGTTATTTAGTTTTTATTTTACTACAAGAAGGAGGTTATGTAGACAGTGTATATAAATCCGGATTCATAAAGAACGATTTTTAACATTTTGTTATATTTAAAAAAGATTTACAAGACGGTTTTTAAAACCGTCTTTTTTATTTTTGCACTATGACAAAATCAAAACTTAAAAAACCACTCATATTAGCAGCTCTCTTTTTGCTGCCAGTTATTTTCTTGTTATTTTTATATCCTTCCACAAATAATTATAATGCTTTAGATATTGTAAAAGGTGATGTCAAAGAGATTTCAGATCTCAGGGCTGAAGATGGTGTTGTATATAAGCTCGAAAA
>JABDPN010000053.1 GCA_013042715.1 Flavobacteriaceae bacterium
CCAATTATTGAATTACAAAATCCAGTGGAACAATTTACAATTGCCTTTGATAATTCTACAGATAACTTATCTTTAACCATGGCTTGGGACACTACAAAAATTGTAGTTCCATTGAAATAGAATTTGGAAGCATCTAAAAAACATAAATCTGCACTTAAAGAAAATGAAGGAATTTCTCCTCCTGAAGTTACTGATGATATTGCTATAAATAAAATTCAAAAAAAGCGTAAAACACAACCAACTGCTGATGAACTTGTTCAAGGAATTTTTGATAACAATATCACAGCTTTAAGTCGTGCCATTACACTAGTTGAAAGTAAAAACCCAACACACTTAGAAAAAGCGAACACCATTTTAAAAGCCTGTTTACCAAAGGCTAATAACGCTTTACGCATTGGAATTACAGGCGTTCCAGGAGTTGGTAAAAGTACATTTATAGAATCCTTAGGAAAGCATCTTACTGGTCTGGGTAAAAAAGTAGCTGTGCTAGCAGTAGATCCAAGTAGCTCTTTAACCAAAGGCAGTATTTTAGGTGATAAAACCCGAATGGAAGATTTGGTAAACGACCAAAATGCTTACATAAGACCTTCGGCTTCTGGAGAATCTCTTGGTGGTGTTGCCAGAAAAACTCGCGAAACCATTATTTTATGTGAAGCTGCTGGTTTTGACACCATAATTATTGAAACCGTTGGCGTAGGACAAAGCGAAACTGCTGTTCATAGTATGGTAGATTTCTTTTTGCTTTTAAAACTTGCAGGAGCTGGTGATGAATTACAAGGAATAAAGCGTGGTATTATTGAAATGGCTGACGTCATTGTTATCAATAAAGCTGATGGTGATAACGTAAAACATGCAAAACTAGCAAAGGTTGAATTCTCCAGAGCACTTCACCTCTATCCTGAAAAAGAGTCTAACTGGACACCAAAAGTATCCTTATCTAGTGCATTAAATAATGAAGGAATAGAAGCTGTTTGGGAAATGATATTGGAATATGAAGCTCTAACTAAAAAGAACAATTACTTTAACACGAAACGCTCAAGTCAAAATCAGTTTTGGTTATTGCAGACTATTGAAGATCAATTAAAATCAAACTTCTTTGGTCAAAAAATTATTAAAAAGGAATTAGAAAAACAACTTAAACTCATCGAGCAAAATAAAACCACTCCTTTTGCTGCTGCAGATTATCTTCTTAAGTTAAAAAATTAAAAATTCTCTTTATACCAATTCACCTGATGTTTGACACTTTCTAAAAGTGTTGTTTCTGGATTATAGTTTAAAAGTTTTCTTGCTTTATCAATATTGGCTTTGGTTCTTTTCTGGTCTCCTGCACGTTTTGGAACAATTACTATTTTAATGTTTTTACCTAAAATTTCTTCTACTGCTTCTATACCCTCCTGTGTGGTATGCTCAGCTTCTGTACCAATATTAAAAATTTCGCCATCTGTTATGGTTTCTTTTCCTATAACGGAAACCACTCCATCTACAATATCACCAACATAAGTAAAACTTCTTAAGTGTTTATCGCTACCTTCATATAATGGAAAAGCTTCATTGTTTAAACCACAAGCAATAAGTTTCGTATACATTTTTTCTGGACGCTCGCGTGGTCCAATTACAGAATACAAGCGTAATGAACATGCTTTAAATTGCTGTTCTCTACTCTTTTGCAAAACCAATTGTTCTGCTGCAAGTTTGGTAACACCATAATAGGAAGCTGGTTTAGGAGCAACATCTTCTGTAAAGGTTGCTTCTAATCCATAAATTGAAGAGGTTCCAATATTTACAAACAACTTCAAGTTTTCACATTGTAATGCAAAATCGACAAGATTTTTAGTTGCTAGAAAATTATTACTAAAGTAATCTTCAAACGTTGATGTTGCAGATATTCCTGGTTGTGCAGCATAATGAAAAATGTAATCGAAATCTTTCGATAATACTGAATGTAAATCTACAGAACGTAAATCAAGTTTTAAAACCTCAACGCCTTTTGCTTTAACAGCATTGGCATTTTTTAGTTTTAAACTAACATCGTAATAGTCGTTAAAATTATCGACACCAACAACATTGTGTCCTAATTCGCTTAAGCGTTCTGCAGTATGCGAACCAATAAAACCAGCGACTCCAGTTACTAAAATTTTCATTAAAATTGTATTTTTTGCAAAGTAACTATTTTTATTTATTTTTTTAAGTATACCACAGTTATATAAAAAAGAATACTTTTGCATAACGCTAACTAAAACTAAAATGAATTCTGCCCTAACAATTGTAGTTCCTGTTTATAATGAAGCAGAAAATTTACTTCGTGTTGAAGAAGCGCTTTCAGATTATATAAAAATTGCATCAGTTCCAACGCAAATTCTATTTGTTAACGATGGATCTAAAGACAATAGTCAGGAGCTTATAGAAACGATATGCAACAGGCAGTCTGCATTTCATTTTATTCAATTTCAAGCTAACAGAGGTTTAAGTGCTGCTATAAAAGCTGGATTTGATCATACAATAACAGATTTAGTTGGCTACATCGATGCCGATTTACAAACCAATCCAGAGGATTTTAATTTACTGCTTGAGCACATTGAAGAATATGATCTAGTTACAGGATTTCGATCAAATAGAAAAGACTCGTTTGTAAAAAATATGTCGTCAAAAATTGCTAATGGTATACGTCGTGCTTTTACACATGATGGAATGGATGATACTGGATGTCCTTTAAAGATTATTAAAACTGAATTCGCTAAACGTATTCCAATGTTTAAGGGTTTGCATCGTTTTTTACCTGCTATGATTATGTTACAAGAAGGTAAAACCATACAAATTCCTGTAAGACATTATCCAAGAATAGCTGGTGAGGCCAAATATGGCTTATGGAACAGACTTCTTGGACCATTGGCAGATTGCTTTGCCTATCTTTGGATGAAACGTAAGTATATTAATTATAAAGTTTCAAAATCTGGTTAATGAGTGATTGGTTACTATATGGTATAGGCTTTATTGCTCAGATTTTGTTCTCTTCGCGATTAATTGTTCAATGGATTACTTCTGAAAAGCATAAAAAAGTAGTGACTCCAGTTCTATTCTGGATGTTAAGCCTTATGGCTTCTTTTTTACTATTTATCTATGGTTACCTCAGAGATGATTTTCCCATCATGTTAGGACAAACACTTACGTATTTTATCTATATCATGAATTTACAGTTACAAAACCATTGGCATTATATACAGTTTGTTTTGAGGTTGTTTATTTATCTCATTACGTCGTTAATTGTTGTTTACTACTTCAACAATGATATTAGTGATCGTGTTAATTTATTTAAAAATGAAGCAATTCCGTTTTGGTTATTATCT
>JABDPN010000009.1 GCA_013042715.1 Flavobacteriaceae bacterium
ATTTATATGGAGCGTAATGGTATTCATATCATTAATCTCTATAAAACTGCTGCAAAACTTGACGAAGCTTGTCAAGCACTTAGCAAAATAGCAGCATCAGGTAGAAAAATACTATTCGTAGCTACCAAAAAACAAGCAAAAGACATCGTAGCCGAAAAAGCCGCTAATGTAAATATGCCTTATATTACAGAAAGATGGCCAGGTGGTATGTTAACAAATTTCGTTACTATTAGAAAAGCTGTTAAGAAAATGGCTTCTATAGATAGAATGAAAAAAGACGGAACTTTTAATACACTTTCTAAAAAAGAACGTCTTCAAGTCGATCGTTTAAGAGCAAAACTTGAAAAGAACTTAGGTTCTATTGTAGATATGACGCGCCTTCCGGGAGCAGTATTTGTAGTAGATATTAAGCGTGAACACATAGCAATTAAAGAAGCACAAAAATTAAACATTCCAATCTTTGCAATGGTTGATACAAACTCTGACCCAAGACAGGTAGACTATGTTATTCCAGCAAATGATGATGCTTCAAAATCTATTGATAAGATTTTAACACATGTTACTGATGCAGTAGCACAAGGATTAGCAGATAGAAAAGCTGAAAAAGAAGGTAGAGATAATCGTGCTAAGGAAACTAAAGAAGCAAAAGCTGCTGAAGAAGCTAAAGCAGCTGCACCAGAAACAACTCAAGAAGAAGAATAAACAAACAATTATTAATAACAAGTAATAAGTCGTTTAGTTTTTTCATGTAAAATAATTGAACGACTTAATTTTTAAAATAAAGCATAGAAATTATGACAAAAATTAGTGCTGCAGATGTAAAGAAACTTAGAGACGCTACAGGTGCAGGAATGATGGACTGTAAAAAGGCTTTAGTAGAGTCTGAAGGCGATTTCGATAAAGCAATAGAAATTCTACGTAAAAAAGGTCAGAAAGTTGCTGCAAAGCGTGCAGATAGAGAATCTAAAGAAGGGGCAGTAATTGCTCGTGTAAATGCTGATAAGACTTTAGGTGCAATCGTTTCGTTAAACTGCGAAACAGACTTTGTGGCTAAAAACGACGATTTTGTAAAACTTGCAACACAATTTGCAGATTTAGCTTTAAACTGTAATACGTTAGAAGAATTTTTAGCAGCAGATTTCAATGGTCTTTCTGTTTCAGAAAAACTAACTGAACAAACTGGTATTATTGGTGAAAAAATTGAAATTGGTGGCTTTAAAAAATTAGAAGCACCATATGTAGGTTCTTATATCCATGCAGGAAATAAAATTGCTGCAATAGTTGGATTAAATAATACTGTTGACAATGCAGATGTTTTAACAAAAGATCTTGCTATGCAAGTTGCATCAATGGGAGCAACAACATTATCTTACAAAGATTTCGACCCTGCATATGTTGCATCAGAAACTGAAGCAAGAATTGCAGTTATAGAAAAAGATAATATTGAATTAGGACGTTTAGGTAAGCCTTTAAAGAATGTGCCAAAGTACATCTCTATGTCTCAATTAACTCCTGAAGTTTTATCACAAGCTGAAGAAGATGCTAAAGCACAACTAAAAGCTGAAGGAAAACCAGAACAAATCTGGGACAAAATCTTACCTGGAAAATTAGAGCGTTTTATTTCTGATAATACAACTCTTGATAAGGAACAATGTTTACTTGACCAAGAATTTATTAAAGACGCAAAGAAAAGTGTTGCAGATTATGTTGACTCTTATGGTGAAGTTGCTGTAACAGGATTTGAGCGTGTATCTTTAGTAGGATAAACACAATTCTCTTAATAAAACTAAAAGCCTTGATAGTTATCAAGGCTTTTTTTATTCGTAAAATTTACTGTAACCAATAAAAAAATGTGTATTATATTTGTAACACCACATCAATAAACAATAATGAAATACAAAAGAATTCTATTAAAACTATCTGGTGAAGCCTTAATGGGAACTAGACAATACGGAATTGATCCTGTTAGACTTGCTGAATATGCAGAAGATATCAAACAAATTACTGACTTAGGAATAGAAGTCGCCATAGTTATTGGTGGGGGAAATATTTTTAGAGGTATTGCTGGTGCAAGTAATGGTATGGATCGTGTACAAGGTGATCACATGGGAATGTTAGCAACCATAATTAATGGTTTAGCCCTACAAAGTGCTCTAGAAGATGCAAACATCCCTACACGTTTACAATCTGCAATAAAAATGAATGAGATAGCAGAACCCTTTATTAGACGTAAAGCCATGCGACATTTAGAAAAAGGTCGTGTTGTAATTTTTGGAGGTGGAACTGGAAATCCTTATTTTACTACAGATTCTGCTGCAGTATTAAGAGCAATTGAAATTGAAGCTGATGTGATTTTAAAGGGAACGCGAGTAGATGGCATCTATACGTCTGATCCAGAAAAAAATGCTGATGCAACTCGATATGAGTCTATAACCTTTAATGATGTCTTGAAAAAAGGTCTAAAAGTTATGGATACTACAGCTTTTACATTAAGTCAGGAGAATAAATTACCCATTATTGTTTTTGATATGAATACAAGGGGTAATTTACTAAAAGTAATCTCTGGTGAAAATATTGGAACAACTGTAAATATTTAATATATTTTTTGGCTTAGTTTTTGAAAGTCAAAACATAAAAATATCACGATTATGAACGAAGAACTAAAATTTATCTTAGACTCCACAAGAGAAGAAATGGGGAATTCTATAAAGCATTTAGAAAAAGAATATCTAAATATTAGAGCTGGTAAAGCATCTCCTGCCATGCTAGGAAGTGTTATGGTAGAATATTATGGTTCGCAAACACCTTTATCTCAAGTCGCAAATGTTAACACCCCTGATGGAAGAACAATATCAGTACAACCGTGGGAAAAAAGTATGTTGCAAGAAATTGAGCGTGCTATATTAATTGCAAATCTTGGTTTTAATCCAATGAATAATGGTGAAAGTATCATTATTAACGTGCCTGCTTTAACAGAAGAAAGGCGTGCACAATTAGCAAAACAAGCAAAATCTGAAGCTGAAGATGCTAAAGTTGGTGTTAGAAATCATAGAAGAGAAGCTCTTCATGAAATTAAAAAACTAGATGTTTCTGAAGATTTAGAAAGCAATGCTGAAATCGACATTCAAGATATGACTGACAAACACATCAAGAAAATTGATGATATTTTCAGCATCAAGGAAAAAGAAATAATGACCGTTTAGAAACAAAAGCGACTAAAAAGTCGCTTTTTTTCGCTTTACACAACACCTATACTCTTGATTTATGAAACTATTTTGTGTTTTAGTTTTTTCGTTTTTCATTCTTCAAGGTGAAGCACAAATAGTTGTCCAATCTCAAAAAAAGGAGACTGCTTCTACAAAAGACTCCATTAAGAAAAAAGAGTTGTTAAGGTATATTGGCAATGGTTATTTCCCAACCAAATATTTCGATTTCGATTTACGATATCTAATAAAATACAATCAATACGAAGGGTTTAGAACAGGTTTAGGTGGTGTAACAAACTCTAAGTTTTCAGAATCCATTAGAATAGAAGGCTATACTGTGTATGGCTTTTTAGATGGGAAATTTAAGTACAGCTTTGGTGGAGGTGTCAGAATTGCTCCAAAAACAAACACATGGATTAATGCGAGTTACACTAAAGATTTACAAGAAACAGGAAGTTCAACATTTTTAACTGATAAACGGTTTTTTCAGTTTTTCGAACCACGATTATTAAACATAGAATTGTTTCATAAACATACTACAAAAACCTTTTGGATCGAGCATCAAATTTCTCCTAAACTTTTAACCGAAACTGAATTATCTAGTTCTAAAATTGAACCAACTTACAACTATACTTTTAATCCTAATAGTTCTTCATCTTTAACAAATTTTAATTTAAGTCTTGCAAAAATTTCAATGCAGTGGAGTCCTTTTAGTACATATACAAAATACTCCAATAGTTATATTGAAACAAATGAAGGATTCCCAAAATTTGCATTTCAGTTCACAAAAAGCTTTAAAGATGTATTTCAAAGTGATTTGAGTTTTTCTAAACTCGATGTTAGAGTCAATCAAAATTTTACTCACAAAAACTCTTCTAGCACAGAACTTGTAGCAAAAGGTGGTATTACTCAAGGCGATTTACCTATTACACATAGTTATCATTCTTATCCAAACAATGTTAACAAAGAAACGATTATGCAACGGTTTTCTGTAGCAGGAAACAACAGCTTTGAAACTATGTATTTTAATGAGTTCTATTCAGATAGGTTTATAGTTTTTCAAGCGAAACATAGACTAAAACCATTTAAAATTACACCTTGGTTTAAACCTCAATTTGTATTGATTTCCAGAAGTACTTTTGGTACAATGAAAAACCCTGAAAAACATGAAAACCTAAACTTTAGTACTTTAGATAAAGGTTACTTTGAATCTGGCTTTGAAATTAATAAACTTATGTTGGGATTTGGGTTGAGTTTTGCATATCGCCATGGTTCCTATCACTTACCAAGATTTGAAGACAACTTTGCCTTTAAATTTACCTTTAATATTAATCTTGAAAAATAGTATAAAACCACTTTTTGTATAGAGTTATCTGCTTGATTTTTCTACCTTTGCGACCTTAAAAGTTTCGCATGACTAAACTATTTTCTAAAGATTTTTGGCAAACCATTGCAAGATTAATTCTTAGAAATAGGATTGGTATTATTATTTTCTTATTAATTGCCACTTATATATTTAGTATGCAGTGGGATAAAATGCGTTTCTCACACTCTGAAGCAAACCTTTTACCAGACGAACATGAAGTTAACCTAGAGTACAATGCCTTTCTTGAAACGTTTGGTGAAGAAGGTAATTTAATTGTGTTAGGTCTAAAAGACGATACGGTTTTTACTGTAGAAAAATTTAATGCCTGGAATGCCTTTTGTGAGGAGTTTAAAAGCTACAACGAAGTTGAAACTGTTGTTACTATAAGTGATTTACAGAAGCTTATTAAAAATACAAAGCAAAAAAAGTTTGACTTAGAACCTTTTGTGAAAGATTCCATTACTTCTATTGAAGAATTAGAAGAACTTCAAAAAGACTTATTCAATAATTATCCTTTTTACGATAACTTTCTCTTTAATAAAGAAAGTAAATCACTTAGAACAGCCATCTATTTAAAAAAAGAACTGGTAAACACATCTGCACGAGTAGATTTTGTTTTATACACTCTAAAAGATAAAGTTAAAGAATTTGAAAATAAGCATAATCTAGATGTACGTGTTTCTGGGATGCCTTATGTAAGAACACTTAATGCACAACTCATTCAGAATGAAATAGGAATGTTTATTAGTGCTGCATTAATAGTAACGTCGTTAATATTCTTTTTCTTCTTTAGGTCCTTTAGAGCTACATTTATTTCCATGTTTGTTGTAATTATTGGTGTAATGTGGACCTTTGGTATTCTAGGTGCTTTTGAATACGAAATTACTGTACTTACGGCTTTAATTCCACCTTTAATTATTGTAATAGGAATCCCAAATTGTATTTTCTTAATAAATAAATATCAACACGAAGTACGTAAACATGGAAATAAGGCAAAATCTTTACAACGTGTTATAACAAAAATTGGAAATGCTACTTTAATGACCAACGTTACAACAGCGTCTGGATTTGCAACATTTATATTTACAAAAAGTAAACTCTTACAAGAATTTGGTACAGTTGCCTCACTGAGTATTCTTGGGATTTTTGTGTTATGCTTACTTACCATTCCAATAATCTACAGCTATATGCCAATGCCTAAGGATAAACATTTAGAGCATCTTAATAAACGTTGGATAAACACTTTTGTAGATTGGATGGAGAACATGGTAAAACATAAACGCATTACCATTTTTGTAACATCATTAATTATGCTTATTGCAAGCATTATAGGTATTTACCAAATTAAAATTTCTGGAAGTGTTATAGATGATATGCCGAAACAATCTGAATTTTACAATGACATTACGTTTTTTGAAAAAGAATTTAATGGCATTATGCCTTTAGAAATTATGATTGACACCAAGCGTAAAAAAGGCGTTATGAAACTCGCTACATTAAAACGCATGAATGCTCTTGAAGAATTAATTGAAGACATTCCAGAGTTATCAAAACCCATTTCTGTTGTGAGTTTGGTTAAATACTCTAAGCAAGCATACTATAATGGTAATCCAAAATATTACCAACTTCCTACTTCACAAGAGAATAGCTTCATCTTATCTTATGCTAAAAAATCCTCTACAGATGTTGATATGCTTAAGAATTTTGTAGATAGCACAGGACAATATGCTCGTATTACGACCTTTATGAAAGATGTAAAGATTGAGAAAATGGAGCGTATTGAAGAAGATTTAAGAACTCGAATCGCAAAGGTATTCCCAGAAGAAAAATACGATGTTACCATTACAGGAAAAGCGTATTTATTTCAAAAAGGAACCTATTATTTAGTTAAAAACCTCATTCTATCTTTATCACTAGCTATATTATTAATTTCATTATTCATGGCTTATATGTTTAGGTCATTTAGAATGATTGTAGTATCACTTATACCTAACCTATTACCTTTGCTTATTACAGCAGGATTAATGGGTTATTTAGGAGTTCCTATAAAACCATCTACAATACTTGTGTTTAGTATTGCTTTTGGCATTTCTGTGGACGATACAATTCACTTCTTAGCAAAATATAGACAAGAGTTAAAAGCTAATCATTGGCGAATTCGTAAGTCAGTTTTTGGAGCTTTAAGGGAAACTGGAGTGAGTATGTTTTATACATCCATCGTACTATTCTTTGGTTTTTCAACATTCATCATATCCAGTTTTGGTGGCACTGTAGCACTTGGTGCTTTAGTCTCTGCAACTTTACTTTTTGCAATGTTAGCCAATCTACTTCTACTACCTTCGCTTCTATTAGCATTAGAAAGAAGTATTGCAAATAAAAAGGTTCTTAAAGAACCAAACTTTAAGATTATACCAGAAGAAGATTCTAACAACGATAAATAATTTAGTTTAATGCATTATCTTTGCGCCTATTAAAATTGAATAGACGATGAACATTAGTACCGTTTCAGAATTATTAAAGTTAGATAAAACTTTAATAGACGTAGAAGTTAAAGGTTGGGTAAGAACATTTAGAGCAAACCGTTTTATAGCTTTAAATGATGGATCTACTATTAATAATATTCAATGTGTTGTAGATTTTGAAAACACAAATGAGAACTTACTAAAACGCATTACAACTGGTGCTGCTGTTTATATAAAAGGAACGCTTGTAGAAAGTCAAGGGAAAGGGCAAAAAGTAGAATTACAAGTAAATACAATAGAAATCTTAGGAGATGCAGACCCTGAAGAGGTTTCTAAGACTATACTTCAGCCTAAAAGACACACCTTAGAATTTTTAAGAGAACAAGCACACTTAAGAACGCGTACTAACACCTTTAGTGCAGTTATGCGTTTGCGTTCGTCTTTATCTTTTGCCATTCATGAGTATTTCAATAAAAACGGATTTTACAATATGCACGCACCAATAATCACTGGTAGTGATGCAGAAGGTGCTGGAGAGATGTTTAGAGTATCAACTTTAGATCCTAAAAATCCACCTCTTAGTGAAGATGGTGAAATTGATTATACTCAAGATTTTTTTGGTAAAGAAACAAACCTAACCGTTTCTGGACAGTTAGAAGCTGAAACTTATGCGATGTCTTTAGGTAAAGTTTACACTTTTGGACCAACATTTAGAGCAGAGAACTCGAACACGTCTAGACATCTTGCAGAATTCTGGATGATAGAACCAGAAGTTGCTTTTATGGATCTGGATGGCAATATGGATTTAGCCGAAGATTTCTTAAAGTATGTTCTAAAATATATTCTTGAAAGTAATAAAGAAGATTTAGCTTTTCTAGAGCAGCGTTTAATTCAAGAAGACAAAACAAAACCACAAATAGAGCGCAGTACCATGACGCTTACAGAAAAACTTCGTTTTGTGATTGACAACAACTTTAAACGCGTAAGTTATACGGAAGCTATAGATATACTTAGAAATTCTAAACCAAATAAGAAAAAGAAATTTAAATATCTAATTAACGAATGGGGAGCAGATTTACAATCAGAACACGAACGCTTTCTTGTAGAAAAACACTTTAAATGTCCTGTAATCTTGTTTGATTATCCCGCAAACATTAAAGCTTTTTACATGCGTTTAAACGAAGATGAAAAGACTGTAAGAGCCATGGATATTTTATTTCCAGGAATTGGTGAAATAGTTGGAGGTTCGCAGCGTGAAGAACGCTTAGAAGTTCTTAAAGAAAAAATGGCAGCATTAGATATTCCAGAAGAAGAATTGTGGTGGTATCTGGATATACGTAAATATGGCACAGCTGTTCACTCTGGATTTGGATTAGGTTTTGAACGCTTAGTCATGTTTGCAACAGGAATGAGTAATATTAGAGATGTTATTCCTTATCCAAGAACTCCTCAAAACGCAGAGTTTTAAAAAACAACACCATATAGATTAAAACAATCTAGGTTCTTTATAGAAAATAGATTGTTTTTTTTATTTTTATAAAAACCCAAAGAAGAAAAATGCTTAAGCAGTATTTACAATTTAAATTATCGCAAAAATTATCACCTCAACAAATCCAGTTGATGAAGCTTATTCAATTGCCTACACAAGCTTTTGAACAACGCTTAAAAGAAGAACTTGAGGAAAATCCTGCTTTAGAAAGTGGTAAAGAATCTTCAGAAGATATTGATGACGATCTTAGCAATTTGGAAGATGATTATAATGATACAGATTCGATAAATGCTGAAGACATAAATGTTGATGAGTATTTAAGTGATGATGAAATTCCTGACTATAGAATGCAAGCCAATAACTATAGTGCAGATGATGATGATAAAAGTATTCCTTATGCATCTGGAACGTCGTTTACAGAATTTTTAATTAACCAACTACACACATATAGACTCAATCCTGAAGAAGAGCAAATATCAGAATTTTTAGTTGGAAGTGTGGATGAAGGTGGTTACATAAGACGATCTGTAGAAGATATCATGGACGATTTAGCATTTACTCAAAATGTATATACAAGCGAAGATAAAATTGAAGAGGTTTTAAAAATAGTCCAACAATTAGACCCTGCGGGAGTAGGAGCAAGGGATTTACAGGAATGTCTTTTAATACAACTTTTAAGAAAAGCACAAAATCCAAATGTAGAACTTGCAACAAATATTATATCTAAAGCATTTGATCAGTTTACAAAGAAGCATTACAAAAAACTTATGCAAAAGTTTGATGTAACAGAACTGCAATTAAAAGATGCTATTTTAGAAATTGAACGATTAAACCCAAAACCTGGAAGTTCATATTCTGGAAATACCAGAATAATTGAACATATTGTACCAGACTTTACTATAAAAATTAACGAAGGGGAATTAGAGTTAACTCTTAATGGTAGAAATGCTCCAGAGTTACACGTATCAAGAGAGTATAACAATATGCTTAAAGGATACAAGGAGTCTAAAGATAAATCGAAATCTCAAAAAGATGCTGTTGTTTTTATTAAACAAAAATTAGATTCTGCAAAGTGGTTTATTGAAGCTATAAAACAAAGACAACAAACCCTTTTTGTAACCATGAGTGCTATTATGCATTATCAAAAAGAATATTTTTTGACTGGAGATGAGCGTAAGCTTAAACCAATGATTCTTAAAGATATTGCAGATGAAATTGATATGGATGTTTCAACAGTTTCCAGAGTAGCAAACAGTAAATATGTGGACACTCCTTATGGCACAAAACTCATAAAGGAATTCTTTAGTGAGTCAATGAAAAACGATCAAGGTGAAGATGTTTCTACTAGAGAAATAAAAAAGATTCTTGAGACTGTAATAGACGAAGAAGATAAAAGAAAACCACTTACTGACGAGAAGTTAGCTAAACTTTTAAAAGAGAAAGGCTATCCAATTGCTAGACGTACTGTTGCTAAATATAGAGAGCAATTAGATATTCCAGTTGCACGATTAAGAAAACAGATATAAATGAGTGCTGTTCTTAGAAGTATATCATTTATTTTCCATCCTCTTTTAATGCCAATGCTTGGTGTTGTATTATTTTTTTACACGTCGCCTAGGTACCTCCCAGAAACCTTAGTTTTAAGTAAATTAATTTCGATATTTTTATTAACTATCGTATTTCCTGTTCTAATATTTTATTTTTTAAAAGCAACTAGACAAGCTAAAACCATCTATCTCCATTCAAGCAAGGAACGTATACTACCACTTATTATAAATTCTTGTGTTTTAATTTATATAGTTTTAAGAATCTTCCCCATAAACGAGTTTAGAGAACTGCACTACTTTTTTGTAGCTATCCTCTTCTCCACTCTTAGTTGTTTGATTCTAGCTATCTTAAAATTTAAAGCAAGTATACATATGATTGCTTCTGCAGGAATTTTAATGTTTATAATAGCAATAAGTATTCATTATAGTATAAATCTAAACGGCTTAATTGCTATAACATGTATACTTGTTGGTGCTATTGCAACATCTAGACTGCATATGCATGCACATACCTATCCAGAGCTTATTATAGGATTTTTTATTGGCTTAATTCCACAGTTAATACTTGTTTCGTATTGGTTATAGAAAGTAAAAAATAAGTCCAATTTTTAAAGCACGCGTATCAATATTAGTATCATTAACTATAGCAGTATCATCAAAAATTGGATTTAAACCATAATACAGATTAAAATTCCATGTACTATAACCTGCACTTAAGGTTAATCCATACTGAAATTTATTTATAGCTTCAATATTAGATAGTTTTAAAGATTCGCTTCCACCTATAAATTTTGATCTTGAAGCTAAAACATAACCAAACTTTATTCCTGCATAAACACGCCAAAACTTGTATTCGTCTGGTGTTGAGGTTCGCCATCGTATTTCTAGAGGTATTTCTATTAATTGTGTTGAAAATTTGTTTTTGCTAAAGTCTTCAACATCGACTATTTCATAAAGATATATGTTATTAGATTTTGAAATTTTTAAGTTGTCATTATATGAGTTAGAAGATAGTCCTAATCCTAATCCTAAACCAAAATTTCTATCTTCATTTAAAGGAATATCTTTTATATAACCAAAAGCAAAACCAGTTGAAAATCCATTTTGAGACATGTTCTCTGGCATCTTACTCAATACGTTATAAGTGACAGCCAAATAAAACTGGTCTTCTTTATATTTAGTATCTATTGTTTTAACCGATATAGAATCTTTTCTAATAGATTCTTCCTGTGAAGAAATTAATTGAAATGTAAAGAAAAACAATAAAAAATATAATAATTGTTTCATATTACTTACAAATATAAATCAAAAAAAAAGCACTCAGTTAATGAGTGCTTTTATTATTTCTAACAAATTAAGATTTTTACTTCATATTTTGTGAAGCGTCACCTTTTCCTGTTGTGTAATTAATTTTTAATGCATTAGCTTTGCGAAGCTCTTGCTTAATATCACCAACAATTCCCATGTTTGCTTCTTTATCTACTTTTAAAGCAACCGTAAGTAAAGGAATTAATTCCTCTCTTAAAGCTGCTCTTTCAGCATTAATAAAAGCAACAATATCGCTAACTTCAGCAAAGTTATCGTTTAATTGAATTCTCGCTTCAGTACCAAACTTTTCATAACCTTTACCTGGTTTTCCTGCATATATGAAACTAATAGGGTTTTTCTTGTCAAGTTTTTCAATTTGATTTGCTACTGGTAAATTATTTTGAATTTTTAATGTATTCTCACGCATTACAGTTGCAACCATAAAGAAGAATAATAACATAAAAACAATATCAGGTAACGATGCTGTTGAAATAGCTGGTAAATCACCACTCTTTTTCTTTTTAAATTTAGACATAACTATCTGTTGTTTTTAATATTATTGTACTTCTGAAAATTTTTGAGGAATCTCTTCTTTAATTTGATCGATTACCTCTTTTAACTTTGTTTTGTTACCTACCCATCTTACATCTTTAAGGTTGCTCTGCATTTCAACAAAATTCATACCTGAAAATCCTTTAGATGGTCCAATTTCTAGGGCTCTTCTATTTCTTAATTCGTTATATGCCGCAACAATTTCATTCTGAACAGATATGTATACCGCATAAGACGTTTCGCGTTCATTCTTTAAAGATATAATTGCTTTGTCAGGATTATCTGAAGATCTTGGATCTTTTTTTCCTTTA